>JACDAE010000307.1 GCA_013695595.1 Ktedonobacteraceae bacterium
GTATAAGTGATACCACTGGTCCGGTGAGTTACTGATTGTCGGGGAAGTCAGTTGAGCGGGTGAGGTCTTTCCAACGCGTCACGTCCTCTTCAAAAGGAGCGTGGTGTCCTGCTCGCAATGCTTCCACGGCAAACGCTCGCCCGAAACCAGAACTTACACCGGTGATAAAAAGGGTCTTCTGGGATGTACTTATCGTTTTCTTCCTCATAATCATCCAATTGTTGAGCAATTCTTGAGATATTCCAAACGTTTTCTTGAGGCAACAATATTATAATCTTATAGAAATGAAACGTGTTTCAGCTATTTCCATCCATCTACTATACCTGATTTTCTTACCAATGATCAAAAGGAGCATACTTCTATGACTCAGGATGATACAATATACCCTATAGATCCAGATCAACCAGGCGACGTGACACAACCTATGGATCCAACCCGGCTATACTCTACCGCGCCATATCCACAAGAGGCGCTTTTATTGCCGCAGGATGGTTTCTACACGGTTCAACCTGACGCACCAACCCAATTCGTTGGCCCGGTTCCACAAGGTAGCTTCCCAGCACATAATAACATGTATCCTTCTCATAATTGGGCCTCTGGTGCCCAGATGGCGGGAAATGGCAATGCTGAAACGATCTTTCCGCCCAATCAGCCAGTTCAAAAGAGGAGGCAATCACGAAATAAACTCCTCTTATCAGGTGGTATTCTTCTCTTTATCCTCATCCTTCTCTGTATCGCTGGTGCCTGGCTCTTGCCATCACTGTTCTCAGGAGGAACCAGTTCAACAGCCGGAACGCCTGTAGCTTCAGCCAGCCCGGTAGCAACAACCCCTCCGGCACGCAAGAACATTTACGCACCTTACCTCACAAGCGACGGTGCATCTATCCGCACGCAAATTGCGCAAGGGCTTCACCTCACACCTACACAGTTGGCGGCGCAGCTACATTCAGGCAAGACCCTGAGTGCCATCGCCACAACACAAGGTGTTTCAGCAAGTCAGCTACAGACCCTTGTAACTAACTCCTTCCAGAGCGGACTTAAGTCTGCCGTCGCCAATGGAGGCTTAACGCAGAAGCAAGTCAGCGCGTTAGCAAAACGTATGCTCAAACAACCAAAGACGCTGGCCCATTTTCTAGAAATACGTACCACAGCTACCGTGACCTCTGCCAGCAATACATAAAGTATGATGATGATGTTCTGTTTTAGGAAAGCCACAGGCTGATACACAATGACTTCTTGCACAGAAGGGGCAACCTGAACATCGGTCGTGACCATGTGAAGATAATCACGAAAGACATCGATCTCCGGAAGCTCCTTGCGCGTATTGGGCGTAAATACGCGCTGCACCACATTTTTCTGATCCACTTCTGGTAGTGCGAGACTCGGCTTGAGAGCACGCAGTTGGCGGAGAAATTTTTTGTAATCGTGGATATAACTTAAAAGCTGACTTGTGCCAGCAAATACGACCTGGATATCGGGTGTCTCGCCATAGATAATTTTTGTTGGAACTGCTGTACGTACAACAATCGATTGTTTGAGCAGATTCTGACACCTCGTTATACGCTCCACCGAGATTTAGAACCTGCGTCTGACAGGCCGAGAGAATAAGCAAACGAACACCATGTAAATCTACCTCTTCATTAAGAAGATCACTCAACAATAACTTGCCTTGCCAGGCGAGGAGTAAGAACGAATGGAGAAAGTTCTGTTTATCAAACATGCCGTGACAGGCAAGGCTGAGAACACGTCCTTTGCGAAAAGCCTGCTCAACCAGCCATGTGCGGGTTGCCCGAAATTGAACCTGCGTCCCAGCAGTCCATCTTCCGAGCCTCGAATTATCCGTCGGGTGCAATTGATCCGAGCAATGGATCGAGTGTCGTAACCTTTGGTTCGTACATCAGCCATTTCTCGAACGCTCCTGCTCGATAGACGGTGGCGTTGAAGCTGACATAACGCCGCATCTTTGATCCCCTGGAGAGCCGCTTCTGGAAAGCGGCTCTGTTGTTGTAGGTGAGGCAACACGCCCTAATGCCGTCCCAGACCCAAAAGCCCCAGAGACTCGGTTCAGCGCCAGATGTCCGCGCAACAAGCACAATCGAATACAGTCAATGCAACTGGCATAAAACAGCAACCGGCTGTGCAAGCGACCGGGACGCTGATAGTGAATTGCCGCTCATCAAGCTCCCCTCTCACAATCAATGCTGGAACTGTTTTTACAGGCAATGATGGTATGCAGGTAGCAACCAACGTGACGACCACAATTAATGGCTCAAGTGGCGGATGTGGTACAACTATTTCTGCCCGCGCGGTCACGGCTGACACAAGTGGCAATATTGTGGCGCACGATTGGACCACCACCCGATAAGCCGCCCTTGAATGGGACGCCCTCGAACGGATCACCTCCAGGAGGAGGCCCTCCACCTGGAGCAAGCCATCACAAGCAGGATTACTGAACTGAAGAGTTTTTCACGGGGATCGAGCGCGATTATGATGCCATTGTTCCAATGTTGTGAGATAACCCTCCACTGCTGTGAGGCATTCGTGACATAAATAGACGATACTTAGCATGACACAAAAATGATGAAGCAAGACAGACCTCTTTACAGGTGTGCCTGGCGATTGCGAAGAGCACGCGGCACATCTCCTTTTTGAAAGGAATGAATTGCTTATTGAGGCTTCATTTTCTTTTGAAGAGCAAGTTGACGATCCATTCATTGGAGGAAATCATGCAAGTACTAGACTATGTAAGCAATACACCAGACTACGTTACGAATACAACATTGCGTACCTGGGTTGAAGAGATGATAACATTATGTAAGCC
>JACDAE010000324.1 GCA_013695595.1 Ktedonobacteraceae bacterium
TTTCGTGGGCCTTGCCCCTACCCCACCTCCTGAAGCACCAACTTTACGGGAGACCCATGATGTCGGACACATATTGATCCCTCGCGTGGCAAGAAATCCCGCAGTTTTGGCAGGTAGTCGGGTGCCCTGACTGGCTGAATCGGCCAACATTCTTGCCAAGTCAGGTGCAAACATGTGTACCGGATCATACGGCGAGGTGTGCTCGCGTTCTCTGTCTGTGGTGGTGGTATATTTCTTGCTTGCAGCAAGTAAGCAGATCGTATTCCTGGAAGGAGGACAACGATGAGGAAGCTCTGGGTGAAAGCGTGGACCACCCTGGATGGTGTCTTCGACGCAGATACGATGGATTACTGGTGGCAGAACACAAATAGCCCCGAGAGGATGCGCTACATTACGGAGGAGTACTCGAAAGGCGATGCGTACCTCTTGGGACGGGTCACCTATGAAATGCTTTGGCCGGGCTGGTCCACACAGACGACTGGCGATGGTCCTGGGCCGATCCTCAACCGCATGAAAAAATATGTCGTCTCGACCACGCTCAAAACCGCTCCCTGGAAAGAATCCACCATCATCAGAGGAAATGTGGTGGAAGAAATCACCAAACTGAAACAACAGCCGGGCAAAGACATCATTATCGATGGCAGTGCCACGCTTGTCCAATCGCTGATGGGAACGGATCTTATCGATGAGTATCGGTTCTTAGTCCTGCCCTACATCATGGGAAAGGGAAGGCGGTTCTTCCCAGACGGGACGCCTCCAACGAAACTGCGGCTTGTCGAAAGCAAGATGATCAGTTTCGGAACCCTTGCTCTGATCTACCAGCCGGACAAGAAATAACCACCTGGTTCTGCGGAACATGCTCTGGTATTCTCGTATCCATTTGGAAATGATCTGGGCGGAATCTATCCAGATCATTTCCAAATGGACATTCCTGCACAGGATCGCGCTTTCGCAATGGGAACTTCGGACTCCGCTCAACTCCTCTTTCAAGAGGACCCGACATTTGCACCATTTGCAATGAATCAAGGGAATTTTAGCCAGCTTGGACCTCTAACGTTCGCCAGCTTGCTCTCCCCAACTACGTGCAGTGCTTCATAAGGATGTCTCCTCCAGGCCTGCCTGTAACCGGGCTTCGAGTGGTGCGGCTTCATCAAGCCGACCCGCCTGCTGCAACAGGGCAATATAGCGGCTCAATGTCTCTCTGGTATAGGGGTTCTGGGGACCGAGAATTGTTTCACGAATAGCAAGGGCTCGTTGATAGAGAATTTTGGCTTCGGCAAGGTGACCTTGATCGTGGTGAAAGATAGCAAAGGCATGGATGGTTTCAGCCATATGCGGATGGTGCGATCCAAGGGACTGCTCGCGAACGGTCAGCGCTCGCACGAAGAGTGGCTCCGCTTCCTCATACCTCCCTTGTTTGCTGTAAAGATCGGCTAACCCATTCAAGGAATAGACCACTTTGGGATAATCGGGCCCCAGCGCCTGCTCACGCACACGCAAAGCTCGTAAAAAGAGTGCCTCCGCCTCCTCATATTTGCTCTGCATCACGTAGAGATTCGCCAGCCCATTCAAGGGAAAGGCGATCTTAGGATGATCAGGTCCTAGCGCCCGCTCTTGAATGTGTAAAGCTCGCAAAAAGAGCGCCTCCGCCTCCTCATATTTTCTCTGCATCGCATAGAGACCAGCGAGAGGATTCAACGATCGGGCAACGTCGGAATGATCGGGCCCTAATGCTTTCTCCAGTATCTGAAGTGCCCGTATGGAGAGCGGCTCGGCCCGTTCATATTTCCCCCATTCATAGTAGAGATTAGCCAGATGATTGAGAGAATGCGCGACTTCAGGATGGTTCAGCCCTAATGCCTGCTCCCGTATGGAGAGCGCTCGCAATGAAAGCGGCTCCGCCTCCTCATATTTGCCCTGCCTTCTATGAAGGTTTGCAAGGCCACTGAGAGGATGTGCTAACTCTACATAATCATGCCCTGACGTTTGCTCCAGTATAGAAAGCGCTCGTGCGTACAGCGGCTCCGCCTCCTCATACTTCCCTTGCTCATAATAGAGATCGGCCAGCCCATTTAAGGGATAAGCGATCTGTGAGTGATCCACATCCGCCGCCTGTTCCCAGATCGCCTGCGCTCGCACAAACAGCGGCTCCGCCTCCTCATATTTTGCCTGCTCGTAGTAAAGGCTCCCTAGATGATACAGAGACAGGGCCACCTCAGGATGATGCAATCCCAACACTCTTTCTTTAATGTGTAACGTATGCACGAATAGTGGCTCAGCTTCACCATAACGAACGCGATCAAATAAATAAGAGGCGGTTTTGTGAAAGAGCGCTGCGGCCTCAAGCGAATTCTCCCATTGAACATTGAATGTCGTACTCTTGAGCACATGCGGCACCAATTGTTCACACCATTCCCATTGTTCAATAATCATGGTGCCAGCGGGGAAGATATGATTCAGAAGCTGAATACAACGCGCCATCCAGCGTGATTGAGTGGTCGCGTCCATCTCATCCCGCAGAACAGCCTGCACCAGGCGGTGTACACTCAATAACTGAGCATCCGCATTGCGTCGCACCAGCGAGTACTTGAGGAGCTCTTCAATGGCCTCATTTAACATAAAGATACCTGTTGCAATAGGACCCAGAACAGTACCAAGCTCTGCACCTTGCAGCAACAATGCCTCAGGAATGGCGTCTGGATCAAGAAATGCACACAGGCACAGCAGGTCAGCCGCGGCTGGTTGGTTCTGCTCAACGCTGCGAAATGAAAGCTGCCAGGTTGCCGCGACTGGCTCTGGATGATCGGAGGGCATGGTGCTTCTGCGCAGCAAGAGTGCCTTACGATGCGTTCGATACAGAGAGAGATACGTGGCCAGGCTGCATTGTTTCTCTTCAATGTAAGCGCCGGCCTGATCGAGTGCGAGCGGCAGACCATCCAGTTCTCTGACAATCGCTTCGGCCTCGGCGCGATGTAACGGCTGGACATGTTCTTGCAGACCACCGGGCAGGAGACGCTTGGCGCGTCGCAGTAATAGCAGCACGCCCTCTTGCAGATCCATCTTCTCGACATCCAATGCCTGGGCGACGATGCCCGTAGCCTGCGCCCGCGTCGTGAGTACGATATGACCGCGGGTGCTTTGAGGCATAAAGTTCGTAATTGTGGACAGATCGTCGGCATTGTCAAGAATCAACAACCAGCCAGCGTGGGTCTCCAGCCAGCGCTTCACGGCAATCGCAACCAGATATTGATTGGGTTCGTCTCCGTCAGCCAGTGTGAGGGTCTGCGCGATGCTGACAAAATCGGCGAGGAGATCAGAAGAGGTCGCGGCACGCACCCAGAAGACATGCGAATAGAGTTCGCGATAGCGATAGGCATATTCCACCGCAATCTGTGTTTTCCCGATCCCTCCCAGGCCACTGATCGCCTGTACTTGCGTCAGTGCCATTGACCGATGGCTGGTCAGTTGCTCACAAAGCAAAGTCAGGATCGTTTCGCGGCCAGTAAAGAGCGGATTACGGCGCATCGGCATATGCCAGGTCAGCCTTGGCTCTTCTGTCAGGGTACCAGTGATGCGTTCTCCTGGTGGCGTGAAAAGTGGTAATGTGCTATCAGTTCTTGAGGAGTGCAAAGCCAGTAGCAACTGGTCAAATGCCTCGGCGTATGGTCTGGGAGCGACAAAAGAGATCATCTGGAGGGTATTGAGATCGTCGCGTACCTCACAGGGTCGATAGAGAATACCCACGATACGTTTTGCCGCTTCGTTCTGGGAGAGCTTTTGCTGCCAGGCAATTGTCACTTCTGCATGCACCCACTCGGAGTTCATCGCATCGGGAGAAAGAATAACAAGAAAGATGTCGCGGGACTTAATTTCACGCAAAACGGTGGGCCACCAACTCTCACCGCCAAGCAAACCTCCCTGCGAATCATACCAGACTGCGTCCTCCGATCCGAGCGTCTGACGCAGGTCACGTACGAGATGGATGCCAAAATCGTCATCCGCACTGCTATGACAGATAAAAATACGCATGGGCGCTTGTATTCTATTCATACTTTATTAGACGTTGGTGCGCACGAAAAATGCAAAGCATACGAGCAGGTTCTCTACCTGCCAGGGTGGATCTCCTGTACAATCTCACGGGCGACACGTATCCCTTCGCTTGCTCCACCTTCCATATAGCCCTGAGCCTCAATTGAGCAATGTTCACCGGCAAAATGGATTGGCCCCTGGCGTACGCCTTCATAGCCCCCAAAGAGCGTATATTGACCAACGCGCCAGCAAGAATAGCTTCCCAGTATGTGGGGATCGCCAGTCGGATAGCTTAGCGCGGCCTTTCCGGTATAGTGAGCACTGATGCCGGGCAATACCTGTTCCAGTTGCTGCAAGCAACGATGAGCATACTCACGCACCTTTTCCGACTCGTTACTGGTCGAATACGGCGTATCAGGAGTGAAAGAGGCACCAATGGAGCCGCCTGTGAAGCTGACAAGCACGGCTTTCTCGCTTTGCTGGCCCTGCGTGCCGTCCCACAAAACACGAATATCCAGGTCCGTCGTAATGAAACTGTTATTTGGATGCGGCCACACTCCCTGCTCACGCCAATAGCGGGTGTCAAATTGGAGAAAAAGCTTGGAGTTTGTGCCATAGCCCAGTTGCGTGATGGCCGTCTGCTTCAGATCATCAAAGCCCGCCTGACTATAATCGACAAGGCGTAACGTGCTAAAGGGGAGCGTGAGCACGACATGATCATACTTCACCTCAACGCTATCGTTGCTTGTCTCAAATGTCAACGTCACGGTGTTATCGCTATTGCGCTTGATAGCAAGAAGACGATGGTTAAGGTTGATACTCTCTGTGGGCAATTGTTGTGCAATAGCTTCTGGCAGGCGGTGATTCCCACCTGCGATCCTGAAGCTGCGACTGGCATTGGTTGCCGAAACAATCTGTCCAGGTTCCTGCAAACCGAGCAGATAGACCAGATTGAGTGCACTTTGTTCCCGACTCTCCATCCCCAGGAGGCCCGTGCAGGCTGTTTCAAGCAAACTTCCAAGGGATGATTGATGACCATCTTTCACGTAGCGCTCGATCCAATCGTAGGCGCTCATATGGTCCAACTCGTAGCCCAGGGCGGTATAGTGCTGGTAGGTCGTGGGATACCCTGCTTCCTCGGCCTGCTTGTGGACGATATCGTAGACGGGTTGGAAATCTTGCGCTTGCATTGAATAATAATGACCAAGGAAATAGGCGATGTTACGGGCGCGTAGAGGATGGGTTTGTTTGGGTTCGGTTGTTTGCAGACCAAAACGCTGAATAAGGGAGCAGATCGCCTCCTGGCTGCGGTCGATCATTTCGCCGCACCACTCGGTAACAAGAGCATCATCCCACGTAGTCGTATCAGAATGGATGCGTCCACCAAGGCGTTCAGATGCTTCATAAAGCATACTGGCGAAGCCAGCATCCTGCAACGTCAAGGCAGTGGTGAGTCCCGCAATGCCAGCGCCAATGATCGCAATAGATGGATGTTCCATGCCTACTCCTGTTTAGCTTGCTCTGCCACGTTTCTTTGGCTGCCTATCTC
>JACDAE010000329.1 GCA_013695595.1 Ktedonobacteraceae bacterium
GTGCTACTAATTTGCGCTCCCATAGCGGCGAAATCGCATTTCCCGGTGGCAGTGTTGATCCCGATGATACCTCCATTGTGATGACGGCTCTGCGTGAAGCTCAAGAGGAGATTGGTCTTGACCCTGCACGCGTGGAAGTTGTTGGGTTGCTCTCCCCTGTTTTTACCGTCGTCAGTAATTTTTTGATTACCCCCGTTGTGGCTTTTCTCCCTCAAGGGCTGGGAGAGATACATTTGCAGGCAAGCGAAGTTCACGAATTGCTGTTTGCCCCTTTACAAGGTCTCGCCGATCCTACCATTTTACATACAGAGCAATGGACCCGTGATAATCGAAAGCGCCTGGTTTATTTCTACGATTACGGTTCCTATAGAATATGGGGGGCAACAGGTCGCATGTTAAACGCATTTCTGGAGACGATCTCCCTACCGTAAAGTCCTTCTTGTCGACGGCGCTATGGGAAGAATGGGTAGGTGCTTGACCTATCTATCCAAAGTACTGTAAAATCCATAATGTACTTATTCTGTAGTGTGTCTGTTGTATTTTGTCTTCTGAAGATGAGGCTGGTTTGTAAGAACCTTTGTGGAGAAATGTTGTGACGACACCGCCTGATGCTCGATCTTCGAGACTCCCACACCGATCATATGCTCCCCCACCAACTCACTCGATGCCCACAAATGCGAATAAACCCTATATCCCTACTCCCCCACCATCTCCCGTGTTTCCCCCATCCGGTGTAGGAACTCCGAGTAAATCTACTCATGAGCATGCTATCGATTTCGCCACACATTCCTGGGATCTGGCAACCGGCGGCTTGAAAACTCTGACCGCGAAACGTGAATTCCCTATGCGACCCGATCGGCGGGCTGCTGATACCTTGCCCAGTGAGATGTCACGCAGCTATCTGTTTGCCTTGATCATCCTCATCTGTCTGGTGCTAACCCTGATCGGTGGCGGCATCGTGTTGTTTATTATGCTACAGCTATAACAGCAGAATTGGAGCCTTCAACCCACATGCTAGACTTTTCATCCTAGTATTCTTATATTGAATCGCCGTGTTGTGATGTCGCCGGCACTCCATGCAGATCCCGCGCCGCGTGTACCGCTTTCACAATTGCTCGTGCGAGCGTTGTAGCTGCCGCGTTGCCCAATGTGCTGATCTGAACTGCTGCCGCCGTCGCATCCTGCCCACCAGATAGGTGCTGCCCCAATGCTAATGCAAAGATGGTATCGCCATCAAACATGGTATGCGCTGGACGGATCGTCAGTGCTATACCATTATGGGCTATCTGTGCCACCTTATTGGCCTGATCTTTGCTGAGCGATGCACTGGTGGCGACAACCGCAATCGTGGTATTACTGAACGGATTGGCACCCAGAAATGCCTTTCCGCTGGGATCTTTTGCGCCCGCGACCACCTGTTGTGTCTGGGGGTCAAGAATATCTCCCAACGCATTCACAACGACGAGTGCCGCAACGATTGTGCCATCTGGCAACCGGGTGCTGGCAGAACCAAGACCTCCTTTCATCATAAAGGCAGGTCCAAATGTTTTGCCTACGGTTGCGCCCGTGCCACCTCCGACGTTTCCCATCTCCACAGGTCCATCGGTTGCCTGCTCGCATGCCCGATATCCCGCTGCATCATCGGGCCGTATTTTTGCCGAACCAAGTCCAAGATCAAAGATCGCTGCCGCCGGAACGATAGGGATGCGGGCAACTCCTGTCTCATAGCCTATGCCTCGTTCTTCAAGATAGGTCATAACTCCATGAGCCGCCTCCAGTCCAAAGGCGCTTCCGCCCGTTAGCACTATCGCATGTACCTCTTCGACCATGTGCATTGGCCTCAGAAGATCCGTTTCACGCGTCGCTGGCGCTCCCCCGCGCACATCTACCCCTCCTATCGCCGCTGGCTCACACAGAATAACGGTGCAGCCTGTGGCTGCTTCAAGGTTAGTGTCGTGTCCCACACGGATGCCTGGGATATCGGTTATGTCGTCATGCATAGTTGTGTGCTCTCCTTCTTTTTTCCCTGGTATCGCATTTTTTTGTATTGTTGCTCTATAACAGGGACGGAATGATCATCGTTCAATCATTGGATATAACTGTATTACCATGTCGGGCGAAATTTTTGTGGCAATGTGCCACCATTAGCTACTGTGACCAACTGACGCAAGTCGCCCCGTAACTCTTCCATACGCTTTTTCCCAATGATTGTCGCCCACTCTGCTTCCAGATGTGACAGGATCTCTTCAGTCTCTCGAATACAGCTCCAACCACGATCCGTGAGGGTAATAATCTTTCCTCGCCGATCGGTGGGGTGTGGTTGGCGCGTGACGTAGCCATGCTGTTCGAGATAATCTACCATTTCACTTGCTGCTTGCTTTGTAATATCCAAAAATTCAGCTACCTCATTTCCAGTTGCACCAGATGGCGCAAGGCGCTGGAAAGCGAAACCGTGTGCGGGCCGTACATCGTTATAACCGCGTTCCGTGAGCTGCTTATGCAAGTCGTCTATGACTGTCCGAAAACCGAGCGCCAGCAGGTATGTCAGATCGTAATTGAGTGCGGATGCCATCAGCTATTTTCCTCGTTACCAAAAGTAGTCAAATAGATTGACTATATTCTGAAAAGATAGTATATTACTAAGAGTAGTCAACCTATTTGACTAGTATACCGCAAATTGTTCCACATTGGAACAACTCTATCGGGTTTCACAGGAGGTCATCATGTCTATTAATACGAATAAAGATGTGATTGCACGGTTCATCACAGAGGTCTGGAACAAAAACAACCTTGATGTACTTGATGAACTTATTGATTCAATCTACTACGATTATTCTTATGAACCTCGCAATCGGGAGGGGCTTGAGCGTGTATTGCAGATGATGCAGGTGGCATTTCCTGGTCACGAGACGATCATCGAAGAGATTGTGAGCGAAGGTGACACGGTGGCGATCTGTCAGACATTGCGTGGGGTACATTCGGGATCATTTCGCGGCCTTTCTGCATCAGGTAAACAGTTTGAAATTGGCGGTTACCGCTTCTTTAAGATTAGAGGTGGCAAGATTACTTCCCATCGGGGATTAATTGATCTCCCAGGTCTGCTCCAACAGATCAGCGCGAACGACTAATTTGCTCAACAGTTGCATCTTTCTAACTCCACAGTAAGAGTAATGAATTGCTTTTTCTGCATAGTACGTTCAATGATGCGGAAGCGCTGAGGCGTGCTTTGTATGAATATCGTTTTGTGGATAGAACGCGCGATGGATCGCAATATTGGTTGTTGGATCAAAGGTGATGGAACCTCCTGAATAAAAGAGGTTTTTTATCCTTTGATGGGAAAACTGTCGAGATAGGCGTAGAGGCGCACACAAAGTGATGCCCTATGCCTATTTTTCTCAGGTAGAGTGAGTGGTGTGATTGAGAAGTTACTAAAAAAGATATATGACTTAATACATAAAATTACCCGGAAGAGAAGTGCGCGGCGTCCTCTAATAAAGGTATGGAATACTGTTTTCTTTATAATTGTACGAATAGGAGCTTTTTCAGTGATATTTGCTATCGATCCTTTACATAGTGTTATAGAATTTTCCGTTGGACATTTGAATATCAGCCTTGTTAAAGGGAGATTTTCTGAAGTACGTGGTACAATTGACCTTGACCCCCACTATCCAGAGCAATCCTCGATTACAGCGCAAGCCGCGACAGAGAGTCTTTATACCGGTTCTTCCCAACGCGATGCCCATTTGCGTTCAGCCGATTTCTTTGATGCAGCCACATATCCTACCATCGTGTTTCAGAGCACTCAGATTCAGCTTGTGGATCAAACACATTGTTGGCTCGGCGGTAATCTCTCCTTGCATGGTATGGTACGACCGATAACTTTCCAGGTGACTTACACTGGTACAAGTCGAGATCCGTTGACTGATGCCTGGCGCATTGGCCTGTCTGCGACAACAAAAATTGATCGTCGCGAATATGGCATGAAATTCAATTCCAAGCTTGCTGAAGGCATCGCAATGATAGGAAACGAAACGCGTATTAATATTTATGTTGAAGCCCTGAGTGTAGCGGTATGATCATGATAATTTGCAAAAACTTAAACATGCACCACATACCTTCCCTTAAACTCCACCGCAATCTCATCGCCTTGCCGAATCTCCACACTCAGTTCCATCCGTGCTTTCCCCTTCTTCCGCAGTCCCTGTTCGAACTTCTCAATCTCATCTTGCCCCGGCCTATGACAAAATGCCGCGAAATCGTCAGTGACCGGGTGTATATAATTGATCCAACTATTCTGAATGACGACATCCCCAGCTATATTCAGTTCCTTGAGAAAGAGCCATATGAGTCCCCAACCGGTCAGTGTAACGAGCGCGTTGATGCTACCTGCGAATGCCGTTCCCTTGGGGTTGGTGTTGCCTATCAATGGTGCTTTCAGAATCAATCCTTGCGCATTATAACGCTCTATGGTAATGCCCATATGGTGTGTGATTGGAATATCTTGTGTGAGCGTACACTGTAGTGCCTGTGCTAGTTCGTTCATAAGCGTTATGAGCACATCCTTTAAAAATTGGTGGGGAGCCATATTGACGAGAATTTTGCTCAACTATCGAGAACATCTCTCCCTGGCTGGAATCGGGGCGCGATTATGAGTCATCCCGAATTTTTTCTCTGGACGTTTT
>JACDAE010000351.1 GCA_013695595.1 Ktedonobacteraceae bacterium
AAACCAGCACAACCGGCATTTATAACTATGATGAACTTCCACCGGCTGCCAAAGCCTACCTCAAGCGCCTGGAAGAACTGTTAGAGACACCTATCGCCATGATCTCGGTCAGCCCACAACGTGGTAAAACGATTCAGGTCATGGACATACTCAACACACCCGAATATGACACGCGCTATCCCAGAAATGCAATGCGCTAAGCTCTATGATGAAAAACACACCTTACATCGTTGGTAAGGTGTGTTGCGGGAAATGTATTTTTTATTTTATAAGGTAACAAGAGGTGTGGCATCGCCCGCCTCGACAGTTACTTGCGACTGACTGACCAGGTGTGGAAAACCATCATGGCAATCAACCATATACCGTGCGGAGGCATCATTCGTGTAGGCTTTGCCGGAGATTGTATGGTATCCCTTCGACGGAGATTTGCGGTTCGTGACGACCTTGCCAGGAGGCAGAATGTAGATGATCTCTCCTGAACACTTGCGCTGATGCTCCTCAACAATGACCGTGTCGCCAAGGTGATATTCCCCTGTACGCATGGGTCCGAAGAGCTTTGTCAGTTGCTGTTTATCATTCACATCAAGCTCATAGGGCTCATAAACACGCCGCCCGTTCTTGATGTATTCCGCAATCGCGATCCGCTCGTCACTCTCCATTGTAATGATCCAGAGGCTCAAAAACTCCTGTGGTTGTACCACATCTACCGGACTCCACATCAACGCTTTGAGTCCTGATTGTCCATGCATACTTGCAATGGCAGCCCGCTCCAGAAGCTTGATCTGCACCCGACGCAGGATAGAAGCGCTATCCAGTTGACGAAGATCCATAAGGTCTGCTATCTTAATCGTATCCACAGACACCCATGCTCGCATTCCAGAACCTTGCCAGTCAATAGGGTCAAGTGAAATCGACAGTTCTTCACATATGGCAGTTATCTGTTGCGCTTTCTGGCACGCCTCTTTTTGCTCCGTAGCAAGGTTTCTGTGTGAATAGGTCATGGTTTCTCGCTCCTCCTGCGCCAGGCATGAAGCCCGCTTGCTTCTCTATTTGAGTTTGACTAGAGTTTATGTTCGTATGGAGAGATGAAATGAGAAGGATATTCCTAGCACACTGGTTGTGCGTAATAACAAATGTGCCTTCCATTGTATAATTTTAAAAATGAAAAAAGGGGCACATAGTGAGGAGACAAACAGGACCATCCCGGAAATCACGCTCCCATGATGGAAATGTTTGTGAACCGCCAGTGTATGTCAGGAACATAACTTCAAGGGCTGCCCATAAGCATGTTTATGGGACCTTCTAATTATACACTATTTTTTCGATAAATTCAATATTTATTGGAACGCCTGACCCCGCAAAATACATAAAATGCGCGAATTACGTTAATTATCCCAATGGTTTCTTCACCATCACCGCCCCCGCACGCGGATATTGCGCGGGACACTCTTTTTGTTGCCTCCACACAAGCAGACGGCGTCCATCAACCAATCCCGACACCTCCACCGCAACATCGGCCTTCAATGTAGCGCCGACATGACCCGCCGCGCGTCTCCCACGGGCCAACTCATCGACCAGATCGCCCTTCTTGGGCAAAACAATGGCACCACCCACACGACAATAAGGGGCACTATACTCCAGCAATGTTGAGAGCGAGGCCACCGCACGCGCCGTTACCAGATCAAATTGCGCGCGGTACGCGGCTTGATGAGCCAATTCCTCCGCACGCCCCTGCTCTGCTGCGATACCCTCAAGCTGCAATACCTCAATCACATACCGTAAGAATGTTACTTTCTTGCCGGTCGCTTCTAGGAGCGTGACATTCCACTCCGGGCGCACTATCTTCAAAGCCAGCCCTGGAAAGCCTGCTCCGGACCCGATGTCGAGCAGATCTATCTGTGACCCGTCATACACCGCCAGGAGCGACAATGAATCGAGGAAGTGTTTTATCTGCACTTCCTCTGGATCAGTGATTGCCGTCAAGTTGAAACGTGTATTCCAGTCCAGCAGTTCTTGTTGATAGCGTAAGAATTGTGCAAGCTGCTGGTCGCTTAACGACAGGCCGAGTTGCTTCAAACCAGTATAAAAGTTGTTTGATAAACCTTCCACCATCTCTACCGTCCTATACTATTTTCAGCGGACGGGCTTATAAATCGCGCCCCTACACCACTTGTGACATTACTGGTGTAGGGGCGCGATTTATAAGCCCGCGTGCTCCTACGATACAAACTTGCGCTTGTTATTGAGATAGTCAACCAGCAGGTATTCCCCAAGGTTGTCTTTGTCCGCATAAAACGTGCGACCATGGTTGACTTCGGCCATCTGATTGACGAAAGCAACCATCCATTCATCATCGTAGAGCATGAATGTATTGATCGTGATCCCGTCACGGGTGCAGCGCTGGGCTTCGAGAAGCGTCTGCTGCTCGGCATAGGGACTGGGATAATTGAAATGCCAGTTGTTATCCTCATACCAGACCGTGGGGCCACCATCGGTGATCATAATGATCTGCTTGTTGACACCTCGATGGCGCGCTAAGAGCTGGCGTGCCAGCATCAACCCATGCGCCATATTGGTGCCGCGATCATTATCCATCTGGCTAATCTCGATCAGCTCGTCAGGCCTGTATTCGCGGGCAAGAAACGAGAAGCCAACGATATACAGGTTGTCGCGCGGATACTGCGAACGAATCAGGCTTTCCAGGGCCACCGCGACCTTTTTTGCCGCCTGCTGACACCCGTTATACACCATGCTCAGGCTCATATCGATCATCAACACGGTCGACGATTGCGTGGTAAATTCGGTGCGATAGACCTCGAAATCCTCTTTGTCCAGCTTGACAGGAGTGCCGGTTCCACGTCGATGAATGGCATTCATCAACGTTCTTTCGAGATCGAGCATAAACGGATCGCCAAACTGATACGGCTTGCTTTCATCCGTTCGTTCGCCGCCGATGCCTCGGAATGGGCTGACATGGCGACCAAAGCCATCGCGCTTCATCTTGTTGAAAATGTCCTGCAATGCCTTCTGCCCGATCTTACGAATACCACGTGCGGTCAACTCCCAGCGATTGCCCTTCTTCTGGATGTAGCCCGCCTCTTCCAGCACCTTCATCAGTTCTTTGAGCTGCTCAACCGACTGATATTCATCGTCGCCAAGCAGTTCTTTGACCTTCTGGCTGTCGATCGCCTCGATATTATCCAGGCGACGCGCCTCCTGAAACTGATCTTCCAGGCCCTCTATCTGCTGCAAGCGGCCCATCATACGCATCGCCTCGTTCAATGGCATCGACTCATTGCCACGGAATGGGAAACGTGTGCGCGTCTCCTCCATTGGAGCGACCGCCTCCAGATTTTGCGCCAGTTCCATCATATCGACACGAATGCGATCATCGCCCATGAGTTGCTCCATGAGCTCTTGCAACTCATCGCGCTGCTCCGGCGAAAGATTGTCCATAATTCCCTGCATCGCCGCCTGCTGCTGGCGCATCTGCTCAATGAGATCGTCCAGAGAATTGACGCCAGGGAAGTATTGACCATGCTTCTGCATGAACGCGTCGAAGTCAGGCTCGTTGCCCTCCTGGCGCTCACGCAGCATCTTGTTCAGGTCACGGATCATCTCGCGCAAGTTCGCAATGTCTTCCGGCGACATATTCTGCAACGATTGCTGCATGCCCTGGAAAAACTGCTGCATCATCTGCTGTTGGAGACCTTGCAGCAATTCATTGAACTTATCACGTGCCTCATCATCCATGAAGTCATACTCAGAGAGGCTCTTAATCTGACCAGGAATATCGCCCGGCAGCTTGTCGAGATAATCCTGCTTGCGTTTCGCGATCATCTCCAGCATGCGCTGCTTCTGTTCAGGTGAAAGTCCATCGCCCTCTCCTCCTTGACCAGATTGCCCCTGCTGGGCTTCCTGACCTTCCTGGGATTGGCTACCAGATTGCGCTTGACTTCCCTGTGGGCCATCCTGAGACTGATCTCCTGGTTGGCCCTCCTGCTGATCTGGCTGGCCTTGATTATCCAGGCGCTCTTGAATGCCTTCGCGCTCAAGTTTCTTGATCTCCTCAAGCTTTTCGCGCAGATCATCCATAACGCCGGAGGCCATATTGTAGCGATTCAGTTGCTCATTGCGCGATTTGCGCATCCGCTCCATCATCTCACGCAGGCCCATCGCACGCTGACCATCCTCGCCCCGAACGCCATCCTGCATCAGACGCTTGAGCGCCTGTTGCAGATTGCCATTCTCCAGGTAATCATCGGAAAGGGCCTTGAGGATATCGTCCGCGTCCAGACCTTCAATGCGTTGCGTCCCATCCCAGCGTGAATACCCATAGCGATTCTTATAAAAGCGTTCGAACATGTTGGGTGTTCCTTATTAGTATGTGCCGTGGCACTTCTCTTTATGTGCCATTCGCCAACTTAGCGGCGATAGCGTACCTTACCGTTGACATCATCCTTATTGAGACGACGGTTCAGGTGCAGACCTTCGAGGATGAACTCGATAGAGGAGGCGATTGTGGCGGGATTGCCACGCCCATTGAGCTTATCGATGGCTTTGCTCAAACCACCTACCTTGGAGAGCTGATTGACATATTCCATAGAGGACATGTCATCGCCCACCTGGACGCTCAGTCCACGCTCAAAACCTGCCACCAGTTGATCAAACTCGCGCTGTTCAAAGTATTCGCCGAAAACCCTGAGGACGGCGGCATTGACCAGCTTCTGCACAACACGATCTTCTTTCACATCGCCCACTGCATCAAGCTCAATCTTGCCTGTGGTCGAGGCGATGATCGCGGAAAGATCGCTCACACGTGGCGCAACTGCACGCTCTTTGAGGCGCAATGCTCGCCGTGTCGCGTTGCTCAACACATTCTCAAAGTTCGACACCGAGACGCGCACACTCACGCCTGAGCGCTGACTGATATCATTGCTACGGCGTGCCAACTGCGTCACTTCAGCGATCACTTCCTTCATAAACTGTGGAACGATCGTGTCCATCCCCTCAGTTGAATAGTGATTGCTCTCGGCCTCCATAATCAAAATCTCATGCTCCACATCATTGGGATAGTGCGTACGGATCTGCGAACCGACGCGATCCTTGAGAGGAGTAATGATGCGACCACGGTTAGTATAATCCTCCGGGTTCGCGCTGGCAACGACATAGACATCCAATGGCAGACGGATCTTGTAACCACGGATCTGTACGTCGCGCTCTTCCATGATATTGAGCAGACCAACCTGAATACGCTCGGCGAGGTCCGGCAATTCATTGATACAAAAGATACCACGGTTGGTGCGAGGAATCATCCCGTAATGGATCGTCAATTCATCTGAAAGATAACGCCCTTCGGCCACGCGCACCGGGTCTACCTCACCAACGAGATCTGAGATGGTGATATCAGGTGTCGCCAGTTTCTCACCATAGCGTCGATCGCGTGGCAGCCAGGCAATCTCCACGGCATCGCCATGTTCCGCAACCTTATCCTGACAGGCGCGGCAGATGGGTTCGTAGGGGCTATCATTAATCTCACAGCCAGCAATCATAGGCACCACCTCATCGAGCAGGTTGACAAGGCTACGCGCCATACGTGTCTTTGCCTGCCCACGTTCGCCAAGAAAGATGAGATCCTGCCCTGAAAGAATAGCGTTCTCAATCTGAGGAATCACGGTGTCCTCATAGCCAATAATACCAGGGAACAAATTTTCACCAGAGCGAATCTTCTGAATTAAATTTTTGCGCATCTCTTCTTTAACAGAGAGCACTTTATATCCACTTTCACGCAATTCGCCAATTGTGCGTGCTTGAGTAGTCATGGTCATTCGGTTTTGTGCTACCTTTCTTGGGGAGTTGGCAACATGGATTCTTAAGAGGATGTGACATTGATCCAGCAAGATCCCACGGTGCCAGCAACGTGTGGAACCTCTTTAGATTCTACAGCCTCAGATGAGAAAACGCAAGAGCAGAATTCAGCCAGCCAGGCCTATTTCTTCCTATGGATAATCCTCTCAAAAGGATTTGTGGCTATAGGACGATTGATTAAAGCAATACCAGCGGCAACTGCGACAAGCCCTAGCAGATCCCGTAATCCAAAAGGCTCACCTAACAAGAGGGCAGCCAGAGCAAGCCCTGCAATAGGCGTCAGAAAATAATAGGAGCTGACCGAACTTGCTTCGCCCCGTTTGAGCAGCCAGAACCACAGGAGCGAGGCTCCAATACTTATGACAAAGACTAAATAAAGAAATGACCATGCCAGCGGCGCATCGATACGTACCTGCTCTGGATGCTCTATCAGTATCGCTGGCAAGAGCAGGGCGAGACCCGCCGCACCCAACTGCACAGCATTGACGACGAATGCATGCTCACGCGGGGGATAACGCTTGTAGAATAGTGTGGCACAAACAAGACCTATGACGCCGAAGAACGACACAATCATCCCACCAACCGTGTCGAGATGACCACCAGTATTGAGCCGGGCACCCATAACGAACAGCACTCCACCAAAGCCCAGGATGAGTCCCAACACGCGCCATAAAGTCAGGCGTTCACGCAGGACAAACGGTGCGATCAGAGTCAGCAGGAGTGGATTTGTAGCTGAAATGATAGAACCCATACCCGCCGAGAGATGGCGCAGTGCTTCATAATTAAAGCCTAGATATACTGCGGAATTTAAGAGGCCAAAAAGCGCCAGGCGACCCCAGGCCGACCATCCCTGTGGTAAGGGTAATTTCTTTCCCCACGCCAGTAGCCCCATCAGCAGAGCCGCACACAGAAACCGCACCGAGAGGAGCGTCAACGGTGGGCTATGTGTGACGCCAATTTTCGTGGCGATGAAGGCCGAACTCCAGAGGAGGATATAAAAGAGGGCCACAATTGTTACTAACGGTGAGCGTTTGCCTGTTACTACAGCACTATCTATCGGTTGTTCCTCTATAGTCTGAGCCTGTTGATCATCTGCCAGCGCCATTGGTCATATCTCCATCTAAACATACCTATTAAAGAGCACGGAACATCTGGAAACAATTTGCCCTCCGGGTCAATGATAACAAAAGTGGAGACATTTTACGTGGGCCAATATGTGTCACGTTTCCCGTCTATTCTTTCTATTCTGTGGTACAAGGTGAATATCGACATCGGACTTTAAGCGCAGCAGGCGATTAATGACGGACCCATACAATATCTCCTCCAGGCGTGTGTGAGCTGGCTGCCCCACGACGATCTCCGTGACGTGGCGTTGTTGAGCCACCTCCGCCAGGGTATGCGGGATGCTGCGGCTCTTTCTCCGTATCACTTCAGCGCCCAGATCTTCGGCGAGCAGAGCATGTTCCTCTAAGCGGCGTTCCGCCTCCTCACGCCGTTGGCGAAAGTTCTTGCCATATCTCAGGTAGCCTGTGACCTTACGCATAAATGCCTGATAGCCCTCTAACTCAATATAGATCGCGATCAGGTCGGCATGGAGTCCATGGGATAGACGCCAGGCATCGCGGATAATCGAAAGGCTCTGAGGGCGCGCATCGAAGCCGACCAGCACATGCTCAGAGGTAGACCATTGCGTCGTGATCTCATGCTCGTTCATATATTGGTGCAGTTGCGATTCCGTCTTCTCAGCCGTACGGCGCAGGGCAAGCTCACGCAGGGCCGTTAGATTCCCCTCGCGGAAGAAGTTATTCAATGCTGGCTCAATACGCTCGGCAGGGTAGATATTGCCATGCTTCATACGTTGACGGAGCGCACTGGGGGCGATATCTATCAATTCGACCTCATCTGCCTCGTCTAGAATACGATCTGGCAGGGTCTCACGCACACGTACGCCGGTAATGCTCTCGACGAGATCGTTGAGGCTCTCCAGGTGTTGGACGTTGAGCGTCGTGATCACATCGATACCCGCATCGAGCACTTCAAATACATCCTGATAGCGTTTATGATGTTTTGAACCTGCAACGTTCGTGTGCGCCAGTTCGTCGATCAACACAACCTGTGGATGGCGAGCGATAATCGCATCGGTGTCCATCTCCTCAAGCGTCACACCACGATAGCTGATCTTTTTACGTGGCAGGGCCTCTAATCCTTCTAACTGTGCCTCGGTCTGCACACGTTTATGCGTCTCCACATAGCCCACAACGACATCGGTATCGCGCTCTTTACGCCGTTTCCCCTCATTGAGCATCGCATACGTTTTGCCCACACCTGCTGCCGAGCCAAGATAGACGCGCAGCCGACCAGGGCGCAACTGCGTTCCCTCGCCCCTTTTGACCGACGTAGTGGCGGCATCCTCTTCTAGATCATTATCACGCAGGCGGTAGCGCTTCAGGAGAGCCTCGGGATCGGGACGTCCATCATCACGTACAGGCTTTTCTGACGATTGTTGGTTCATATTTCTTTCTTCTCAGTGCTCACAAAATTCTTAACCCTGCTTTGCATTGTCGCATATTTTGTATAGGAAAAACAAAAGGCCACTCACAAGCAGAACGAAAAACGGCTCAAAGATCGCTCAAAGAAAAGAGAGCAATAAGCAAAATCAGCTCATTATTTTGGAGCAACCTCTAAAAATTTGCTTAAGATTTTGCGTCCGTGTAGATGATTGTGTTACACTATGTAGCAATCCTACCCTCCTTTGGAATAAGAGGAGGGTAGGTGCTGACCGTTGGTATAGAGAGCCAATGCTCTCTGCTCAAAGGATGATGTGATTAGATGGCACAGGAATCTGTGGCCCAAGAAACGTTGCATGATGCCCCCAAGGGCGAGCACTCTTCCAGTAAGGGTATGCTTGGCCCTATTCTTTGTTGGGCGGTTGTCTTTGCCGATATCGGCACCTCAGTCTATTACGTTCCCGGCATTCTCTACCAGAATCCCAGCATTGGCTCACTTGCAGGTTTTTTTGTATTTTTAACAATGTCGGTCTTTGTACTACTGACGTTAAAATACGCTGAAGTCACTCATCGTTTTCCACAGGGCGGTGGCGTTGTTACCGTTGCAGCTCAAGCCATCAATCCCTGGTTTGGGGCACTAGGTGGTATGTTTATCCTGGTAGACTACTTTCTTACAGCCGCCATTAGTTGTTTATCAGGAATACTCTACTTTAGCGTGATTTTCCCTGCGATTGGTCCAATCCCTGTTGCCCTGGTAATCACAATTGGTATTCTCGTACTTCTGGGTATTTTGAACTGGGTTGGTATCAGCGAAAGCGCAAAGGTGAGTCTGGTTGGAGCTATCATCGCATTTATTAGCGACCTGGCTATCCTCTTCACTATTTTCACACATATCTCATTCAGCGAGTTCCTGGCACTGATCCCACAGATGTTTGCTAATCGCCCTTTGACAGTGGCAACGTTTCTTACAGGCTTTGCAGGAGCCTTCCTCGCCTTCTCAGGACTGGAGAGTATTTCTCAGCTTTCTCCAGTAATGAAGCAACCGCATAAAAGAGTGGCTGGTATTGCTCTTTTGCTTGTAGTACTCACAATTGGTATTACAAGTCCGCTTCTGACGATGTTCTCAACGCTTCTTCTACCAGCAGATGCTCAAGATGCTACTCTCTCGACTCAACTTATCTCGTTGCTTGGTGGTCACTGGGGCGGACTCTTTCTACAGACCGAGGTAGCGATCAGTGCCAGTGCACTGCTCGTCTTTGCTAGCAATACCGCCATCATCGGTGCCTATCACGTCTTTATAGCACTCTCACGGATGGGCTTCTTGCCTGAGGTTATTCTGAAACGCAATAAGTTGCGCGACACCCCTCATTATTCTATAGCACTGGCAACAGGTATCCCTATAATAATACTACTAGCCGTGGGAGGCAGAATTGATATACTGGGCGATATGTACGCCTTTGGCCTGCTCGGTGCATTCACCCTGACCTGCCTGGGCCTGGATATTGTGCGTGCCCGTGAATGGCGTCGCTCCAAAACAGTGCCGACACATACCGCGTCTCTATCGCTGGATCATGGCAACGGACATACGTTTTCAGCGCATATTTCCACGAACGGTCAGCAAAGCACTGGCGAGCATAAGCAACACGAAATCACATCCCCCCATGATCTGCAGATCTCAGATGCTCATGCACTCGGTAGCTCCACTTTTTCCGAGCATCAGAACAATAGGGCCTCCAATACAGAAGCGAAAAGCTTGTGGTTCAAGATCAAGTTCTTCCTGGGAATACTCACAACTTTTCTGGTTGCCCTGGCCTGGAGCGTCAATCTCGTTACCAAACCACTTGCAACCGGCTTTGGTGGCAGCGTGGCTCTGCTTGGTATGGGTATTGCCTACTTCAACTATGTGCGGGGTAGTAAAGCTGGACATGTGGCTGTGCCTATCGTCCTGACACGCCTGGAGGATCGTCTACCCAATTCTGTGCTAGCAGTCCTGCTACCAGACAATAAATTTAATGACGCGATCATTCGTGCGACCGTCAACAATGCGGACCAACAACGGCCAGCTATGTTTGTCTACATCGCTCCGCTTCCTACCAACCCTACCACGCCACGCATGCTGGAAATCGTTGATCCATACCTGGATGATCAGAAGGCAAGAGAGAACTTTGGGCGAGCTGAAGCCTTAGCAATAAAGCACAATGTGCCTAACCGCAACTATCTTTACCTGCAAGGCAATCCCGACCTCATCAATCAGGTCTGGCAAATGGTTCACCCGCGTGATACCGTTGTCTCAGTCGCAGATAGCGAGCGCTTTAAGGATATCAACCCCGACCGCGTGCGCTATGAACTGACACCAGATGGCAAGGTCGCTCACTTGCTGAAACGCTGGTAGACAGAACTATCTGGGGTTCGTTGGGGAAAACGGACCCCTTAGGGGAGAGAGAACTATCCTATCCATTTTCCTGCTCTTCACTGTTAAAACGGTAGCCGACACCGGAGATGGTGAGGATAAAGCGCGGGTGGGCTGGATCGGGCTCGATCTTACGACGCAGTTGGCCGATATACACATGTAAATAATGTGCTTCAGTCCCATATCCTGTGCCCCATACCTGCGATAGGAGCATCTGGCGCGTCATAATCTTTCCATTGTTCTTGATCAATGCTTTCAACAGGTCATACTCAGTCGGAGTTAATTTGACTTCCTGCCCCTCTACAAATACCTGTCGCTGCGCGAAATCGACGGAGAGCGGGCCAGCGGTAAAACGTGGCTCTGTGCCAGATTGGACCTGGGCGGTATGGCGCAACGCCACACGCACACGTGCCAGGACCTCATTCATCCCAAATGGCTTCGAGACATAATCATCGGCTCCCAGGTCCAGGGCCAGCACTTTGTCGCGCTCGGTATCTTTTACCGACAAGACAATGATGGGCAAACTCGATTGAGCACGCACGTGTTTGCAGACATCCAGTCCACTCATCCCCGGCAGACCAAGGTCCAGCAAGATAAGATCCGGTCGGTGATGCGCAATCTCCTCTATCGCCTCTTCACCGCTTCCAGCCGTGAACACTTCGTAACCATGGGCCGTCAGGCTACGTTGCAATGCACGCATAATCTCAATCTCATCATCCACCACGAGGATACGAGCACCACTTTTACGCATAAGTTCCTTTCACCTTTCCTTCCATACATTTTATCAGACCCTTTGGAGAACCTGGGTAGGGGCGTCAC
>JACDAE010000369.1 GCA_013695595.1 Ktedonobacteraceae bacterium
GTTCGCGACCAAGCCGGAGAACGATGAGTCGTGCCATTGAAGAGCTACGGGCGATTCCCTGGGTCTTCTCGTGGATGCAGAGCCGCTATGTCCTGCCAAGCTGGTATGGAGTCGGAGGGGCGCTAGAAGAGTACATCAACGAGCAGCCAGAGCGGATTCTTCAATTACAACAGATGTACCGGCAATGGCCCTTCCTGCGTGCTTTCATCGACAATTTGCAGATGACCCTCTCAAAGGCAGACATGCCGATCGCACAGTACTACGCTCAACTCGTGGATGACGTAGAAATACGCGAGCGCATCTCAGACGAGATTCGGCAAGAGTACGAGAGAACACGGCAGATGGTCGTCAGCATCGTCGGCGGCAAAAGCCTGCTCGATAACACGCCGGTGCTGCAAGAGTCGATCAAGCGGCGCAATCCCTACGTAGATCCGTTGAGCTACTTTCAGGTCACTCTCCTCAAGCGTCTTAGAGCCCTGGGCGGGCCACTCACACTCGACAAAGAAGAATTGCAAAGTGCAAGCGCAGAAGAGCAAGAGCGAACGCGACTCACCTATGCTGTGCTGCTTACCATTAACGGAATCGCAGCCGGAGTACGCAACACAGGCTAGTTTTGAGGAACAACAAACATAAAAAGAGGAAGCTTACGGAAGGCTTCCTCTTTTTTAACCATTGCAAAAATCTTTATTTCTTCAAATCGCGCAACAACTTCGGCAACAGGAACGCATGCGAGGAGAGCGCAGCAATCCACAGCGCGACTGTGATGATGTTACCATACTTGTGAGTGAAAGGTTCGGTATTATCAGAACTATTTGTCATCGTAACTTCTCTCCATAGAGTTAATCATTTGGTGTATATCTTACACTATTTATTATACTTACTATCAGGTTACATAATCAAGGCACTCATTTCTTGCAGATGTTTTATGCTGGCTCGAACGTCTTTGTATAGCACAAGTCGCGCTCAACTCCCTGAAAACCAGCGGCCTGATATGCAGCAAGATTTTCTTTTCCAGATAAAAGTTGAAGCGTAAAACCAGTGGGCAAAACCGGTTCTGGCAAGCCTCTATCAAGCGGGCAAGCCATATAGAGATCGTAACTGTCTTGAAGCAGAATGAAATCGTAATGGTGAAGAGCTTGAATGTATGCATCCTCGTCCGCAAATGTAGCTAAACTAAGCGAAATATCTGCGTTGAGCTGTGAGGCTAATTTCTGAGCACGTGTACAGGCCCATGCAAGCATCTCAGCAAAGATTTCTGTATTGAACGCATGCGGATGGAGAATGAAATCCATACTTACATTTGTGCTTTCTCTCTTCCGCCTCCAAAGATATGCAAAGCCGATGCATCTGCCAGCTTCGTCCTCCCACATGTGAGCATCATGTTCAGGTTCCCAGACACGCGAGGCCAGTAACTGACGGACGCGCCAGATTGTCGGATAGCGCTCCAGTGTTTTGCCAATCCTGCTTGCTAAAACAAGTTCTTCAATAGATGACATGTCTTGTCCGAGAGTATAGGACCTGTGCGTTATTGATAACATGGTGCCTCCATATACTTGTGTCAGAAGTGGAACATTCTGCTCCACAATATCCGCTGTATCATTTGTAGAACAGGAGAAGAAAGTATGTCAATAGATTGATTTTATGAGCATACAAGCATTGGAGCTAACCAACAAGAGAGGAGATACTCTCTAATAAGTAGTGTATCTCCTCTCTTGTTACATCCAGGCTGATGGGCTACTTTTTAGGAGTAGCGGTAGCCTGCGGAGTACCACTTGCGGTGGCAGTTGGAGTCGCACCATTGAGATTGATGCTGGTGTCGTCGAACGTTTTGACATTGAATACTTTGCCGGAACCGCCGGTGTAGGTCACAGTCACTGTATCGTTGGGTTGAACCAGGGGGAGTTTCGGTGAGAGTGACAGGTTGGCGGTAAAGATCACCGGCTGGCCTGTAATCTGCAAGTAGTACACCGTATTTGTACCCTGCTGTACCGAGGATATACGTTGTACTTTGCCTGTTACGGTCAAAGGAACATTGCTCGTTGTACCGCCACTACTGTTGCCACCAGTCCCTTGTTGCGTGAGCCACTGCTGATAGTCGCGTAAAGCAGACGGAAGGTCCGGATCAAATTGCACGTTATTTCCATTCAGCTCTCTCGCATTCACCATACCAACGGCCTGAAAGATGTCACCACTGGCCGTCTGTTGCGCATAGATGGCAACCCAGGTAGGTGCATTATAGATCTGATAGAGCTGCACAGTCGCGACTGTATAATTACGAATATTGGCACGCGTTGACTGGAACGTCTTCGACACGTTATCACCGATACCCAGGCCAGCCGCCTTCGGATAAAAATGCGCCTCATTGCGGTGAGTATCAAAGAGGAAAACGCCCGTACTCGAATTATCATTCGATGAGGAAGAGGTCATCGGAATAAGCCAGACAGGCTGGTCCGCATTGTTATACAGCAGTTCTGGATCGCTGGCGGGGGACTGCTGTCCAAGACCAGAGGGATTGAACCACGGCGCGGCATGGAAGAGGCCCCACCACTGCAAGTACTGCGTTACCGTCTCTGAGGGAAACACGCGATCGACCCAATTAGGCACATTCTGAGGACGATACTGCTTAATAACGCCCGTATGCGCATCCACGATCAGCACCTCAGCCAGCGTATTACCGGTATAGCCACGCGAAGGCTGCATCAAAGAAATCGTCCAATACGGATGGAGGCTATCATCCAGTTCTAGAGTCGGATCTACCAGATGGCCATAAGTATAGCCACTCAGGTAAACATGGCGCAGAAGATCCTGGTTGAGAATGGCCCCCGGTAGGTATGCGATGGTCGATTGTGACTCAGTATGCAACTGTGGTGGCTGCTGAGGATCTTCCGCATCCACCATCACAAAACCAGGAGTTACTGGATTGGAGAGATTGACGAACAGATTATTATAGCTAAGATGTGCAACATAGTAGAGATGGTGATTGATCGACTGCAACACATAGCTTCCAGGATCAAGGCTAAATGCCGAACCAAGGTTTTGCCCCGTCGAACCCAGGATTTGCTGACCCTTATACGATGCAATACTCTGACTCACCAGCACGATGTGGTTTGGATCGGTCGGGGGCAAATTGGGAGATGATTCTACTTTCACACTAGGAATTGCTGACAATGCCTTCGCGTTCACATCGAACCATGTCGTAAAAATTGAGATTAGTATACTGGCAGCAATGCCCACCACGCCCACCACAATTAGGCCTAAGACGCCAGCAGCAATCGAGCGGCGCGAGGCATTGACGGGTATATTGCGCGGCACAGAAGCCGAGCCCCTTATTCCCCCTGTCAAGCCAGCCTCCACTGCACTAAACGCCTGGCCAGAAAACGCAAACAGATTCGCAATGCTGCTAATAAACAGCGGCCACAGAATCCACTGCCAGCCCCAGAAAGGGCCAGTCAGAGCAGGCATTGAAAAGTACAGGATGAGTAAACAAAAAACGTAATTGAATACAAAAAAGCCAACAAACCAGCGAATAAATTTACGTGAATTGAAGGCTTCGCGGCGTCCAAACCCAAGGCGCCCCAAAGTAAGAATCCCCATCACGATCAGGGACCCAATCAGAGCTAGCAGGAAGACCACCATAAAACACCCCTTAACTATAAGCAATGAAAGGTAACTGCGTCTTCTTATAAGCAATAACATTCTGCTATATTTATATAACATACTGCTATTTCCTTGTCAAGATTCACGTCGTTACCAGATAGAGAAAGCTCTAGATGACTATATATATTAAATAGCATTTGTTGCAGAAATGCCAATTCCATTTCTTGAGAGGATAGAAGGAGTCACTATAAGAGGTGTACATATACTATGCACAACTCACATTCGTTTAGCAGGAAGTGACGTTGACTTTTCACTTTGTGAATGGTACGCTACTAAGCAGACAAGAAAATAGAGTACGACCCGCATTGAGCGAAAGTAGTACGAGGGCTACAGCCGACAGCGATCCGAAGCAGAGTGAAAGTTCGGAGAGGCGATGAGCACTCAGAACGCATTCGTGAGCGGCTGCCCGAAGAAAGTCATTCCAGGGTCTAAGAGTGGTCAGGAACGCATGGTAATATCTCGCGTTCATCTGCTTACAGGCCAGACAGTGACAAGTAGGGCAGATGGGTGGTTCCCATGCGGCAACACAACCAGAGAAAAAGTGGTCACTGTCATTTCTGATACAACGATGTAAAGAAGATGCAAGAGGGCAGATAGTGACAATCAGGGTGGCACCACGGGTATAGAAACGGCTGGATTTTCAGGCTCCAGCGGCACCTATTCT
>JACDAE010000429.1 GCA_013695595.1 Ktedonobacteraceae bacterium
CTACCAGCACTCGTGTTGTTGAACGTGCAACATCTTTACCAATCGAAGAGGCTCTCCGTGAGAAGGTACAGGTTATATTTCATCTCGATTCTTCCAATACACAATTGGGAGCCTCTATTCAATCGTGGTCTTTAAGTGCGAGAGAAGATGTGAGCGTCCTTCGTGTTGAGGGACCACTGCCGAAGCGAACTCGTACGCTCCCACTCAGTTTAGCGACAGCGCAGGAAGGCCGCAAAGTTAGTATATTTGGATACCCCACAAATGCTGATACCTTTCTTGGCGAATGGAAATGCTGTGATATCTGTCGACCAGGTCCCAAACAAATCAAAACGGAATTACCTTTCCTCCAGCTTGATTCGCAGTTGATCGTAGATGGATATAGTGGAGCACCTGTATGGGATGATGAACGCCGTAAAGTCATCGGCTTGGTAACACAGGTTGTAGGTCAAAATAGGTCTGGAAATCCACGGAATGCTTATGCAGCTCCAATAGAGTTTCTACAACGTGTCTATACTGATGCTCAGGCTACAACTCCTTCTCCCTATCATGGCCTCGCGCCTTTTTCGGAGAATGATGCCGCATCATTTTTTGGGTATGACGATGTTATCAATAGGATGGCAAATAAGCTGCATGATGAGCCACATTTTTTAGCAGTCCTGGGTCCCACCGGAAGTGGAAAATCCTCCGTAGTTCAAGCTGGCCTGATGCCTAAATTGCGTCATGGCGAAATCCAGGGATATGAAGAATGGGGAATCTTTCTGACAAGCCTGTCAGATAACCCTTTCGCACAATTAGAAGCGGAAGGTTTAGAAGGAGCCACAATTCATCTGAGTGAGGGAATTCACACATGGTCCCAAAAGCATAACTGTCAACATCTCTTGTTCATCCTTGACCAGTTTGAGATATTCTTGCATCAATGCCCACAGGATATACAGCAGCGTTTTGTAGAACAGCTTCGTGATGTGATCCATGAGCGTGCGGCAACGGTGATTCTTATCTTAAAAGACGAATTTTACAGCCTGCTCGCGAAACATGAAGCGCTGATGGAATGGGTGGAAAAAAGCCTTGCCAACGTATTTGCTCCCCACACAAAAGAGGCTTTACTCGCCATTGCGAAGAAACGCTCAGAAATACCAGGATCACTCAAAGATATCGTATCCATTGAACAGATGATCGAGAATATTCTTACACAAAATCATGCAAGCAATAAGAGTATCATGGGAATTTATGAACTCAGTCAGACATGGGCAACGCTTCATCAGGAACAGGAGACCCAATCCGATGAAAATATTGATACAGATAAGCTTCTTCGCACTAGTGCAACAACATTAGATGACTGGGCTGAAACGGTGTACAATATGCTCGATGAACAACAGAAAGCATTCACAAAACACCTTTTTACGCAAGCCATTCTTCCCGGTGACGAAACGCTTGGAACACCGGATACTGGAAGAAGCATGCAGATTGCTGCCCTTTGTCAATATGAAGCCAATTATGAGGAAGCATACAAGACAGTCTATGACTTAGCGGAGAGAGGATTACTCATCACAAGCCGAGATCGAGTGACACAGCATGAGATGGTGAAGCTGGCGAATGACGATTTGATACACGAATGGCGACGACTCAAAGAGTGGTTGCGCGAATATCGCACATTCCAGTTGTGGCAACAGGATTTTCAACCGCAAGTATCTGCATGGTTCGAGTCTCCCGTGAAGAATAAGAGCGACAACACGAGTAACCTACTAGAAGGTTTCGCTCTGGCAGAAGCAGAAATGTGGCTCACAAAGCGTCCAACCAATTTTGATCAACAAACTCTGGGCTTTATTCAGGCGAGCCAGCAGCAAAGAGAGCCAAGCTTATATGAAGAAGCCAAGAGGCAACAAGAGGAACATGAACAGCAGCACCATTTTGCTCTAGCACGCGAACTCTCAAACCAAGCTATCTCATATATGCAATATCCCACGCAGATGCAACATGGTATTGGGTTAGCCGTTGAGGCACTATCACAGATTCATTGTCCAGAGGCAGATCAAGCTGTCCGACGCGGATTACTTCTTCTCTCACATCCAATTACCTGTATCACTATTGATGATCTCACAGCGAATTCTTTTAGCTATGATGGCCGATATGCTGCCATCGCTCGTGAGGATTTACACATTGATATCATCGAACTCGCCACAGGACAGCTCCGCTTCCGTTTTCCCCATACTGCACCAATTATCTTTATGACCTTCGACGCTACAACGACATACTTGGCGACGGTGAGTAGGGATAGAACAGTGTCTGTATGGAAGATATCTGAAGGCGTCAGGCACTTCTCGTATCAGGAAGCTCAGCGTCCCACTATGGTTAAGTTTACTCTCGATGGGCGCTATCTTGCAGTTGTGAATCGGGATGAAACCAATACGATGATCAATGTCTGGGAAGTTGATCCATGGCGTCATCATTGCAAACTCCTTGAAAATGAATACGTGAATGATATCGAATTTAATCACGATAATACGCTGTTGGCTGTTGTTGGTAGAAATGGCATTATAAGAGTTTGGCACATTGCAAGTAGAAAAGACCTCTTTGTTTTAGATGCACCTGGCCCTATCAATCTGGTCGTTTTTAGCCCTGGTGGTCAGTACCTCGCAATAGGTACCAAGCAGGGAGTCGTGGTTTTGGACATACACTCGCCTGACCCTCACCTTCCTAACGCTGTCCTCAATGAACGTCATATGGCAAGCGTTCGTTCTCTCCTCTTCAGCCCACAGGGCAACTACGTAGCATGTGGGAGCGATGATGGAATCGCAAGGATTTGGGATATTCCCAGCGGTCGTAAACTTGTCCAATTACCGCATAACGGCTCGGTGCGTGCAATCACCTTCAGCTTTGACAGTACATATATAGCAGTGGCTGCTGGGGATCGGACAGTCCATATTTGGGAAATAGGCACATATCAGGAAGTAACACAACTCATCCACGAGCAATCTGTGCAAAAAGTTGTCTTTAGTATGGACAGACGCTATCTCTTTACACTCAGCGATGATCGAACTATTCGAGTATGGGAAATTATCAAGAGCAGGCAATGTACAACCGTAGTCTGCCGATCTCCTATCACTGCTGTTACCTGCTCTGTACATGATGAGATACTTTATCTCACCGCCTGTTGTATGGATAACACGTTATGGCAATGGCAAATAGATCATCGCAATGAGCGGCGAGATATCCCCTGCATCTCTCAAATCTCTGTCTGCTCTCTAGCTTCGAGTTCAGATGGACGATATATCGTAACTGCCAGTACTACAGGTGATATCAGGCTCTGGGATAGTGTGCAAGCACAAGAAAAGGTCAGCTTTTCCTGCGAGAAAACTGTTGTAAAAGTATCATTTTGTCGTGATAACAGATACGTGGCAATCATGAGTCAAAATGGCACAATACAACTATGGGAATGGGAAACAAAAAGCATTTATTCCACGCTGAAACTCAACATTGAGCAGCCTGTCAATGACATTACCTTGAGTCCCGATGAACATTTTATTGGCACAATAGAAATTTTTGGGTCTGCTCGTATATGGGAATGGAGGGTTTCTGGTGCCGATCTTCTCTTTGAACTCCCCCATACCAGCGCTGTATTGGGAATACGCTTTAGCCCGGCAGGACAGACTATCGCCACCATAAGTAGCGATTACACTGCATATCTCTGGGATATGTCTGATGGTTCCTGTTTGTTCCCGTTGGAGCACAACAACAAAATCTCCGAAATCACATTCAGCCCGGATGGTCGGCATATTGCCACAGCGAGCGCAGATCATCATATAAAAGTATGGGAAACAGCTACTGGTCGTCTCTTGAGTGATCTTCCCCAGAGAACTGGCGTGCGTACTGTTACATTTAGCCCTGATGGGATATACCTTGTAACCGGAAGCGATGATGGGATTGTCTGCGTATGGCTGTGGCAACCAGAAGACTTGATTTATGAGGTATTCACCCATAGCACCCTCATAGAAGAGGAATGGCAACAAGCTGGGGAAAACGAGCCAGATCCCACTGCATGTCCTCATGCACTATAAGCAGCATCGATACATCGACAATAAGGCAAAACACGCGGCAAGAAATGCGACTCCTATCGATATTCAGGTACTACAAGTTTTATAAGAGGGAATGCGATATGTTACAATGCTGGACGAAAGAGAGAGCGCAGAAAGACGTAGTATGATAGGCTCTTGAAACTTTTTTGGCGATACCTCTAAAATTCATCATTTGGCTTGAAAGATGGGTGTGTGAACCACGACCTTCGCTTGGAACAGCATCTTTTCGCAGAGAAGAGGGAAGCTAGCACGCTCATACATAAGCCTTTTGTGCGTTTTTATTTTATTCACGGTTCCTTCTAATGGCCCTGGCTCTAGAAATAGGTTAAACCTCATGGATCATGCTACCCAGCTTTCCATCTGGCAGAAAGTGTAGTTTTCATGAAAATAGATGCTGATCAAATGACTTTCACACGACTTCTCTACTCCAGCATATGACGAAT
>JACDAE010000454.1 GCA_013695595.1 Ktedonobacteraceae bacterium
GGCCTGCACAATCCAACGTGCTGGATTAAACAAGGGCTCTATATCCTCATCAACCTTCAAACTATTCACGAGTGCGACTTGCATACATTCTCTTGTGACACAGAGCGTTAAAATCTCATCGCCATACAAAACCGGACCCTTAAAAATACATTGTTCGGGGTCCCAGGTAAAGCCTGGCACAACGGTCATCGTAAGACCTTCCTGTTTCACAGAAGCTAACATCGTATCCTCCTTCTCTCACAAGCAGAGAAAACATGAAATCACAAGCAGACTTTTGTTTCTATTCTTATCCCGCTTACTTATTACGGTTATATACACACCAGAATACCATGCATCTCTCAATTTCTGTCTAATTTACAATAAATTTACACTTCACTGACATTTTTTTATGACTATTCTAGTAGACTAATACCATCTATCGGGTCTCTCAGAGCATGTACCTGGTCCTACAAAGAATAATGCGGATATCCAAACCCTTTATTCTTTCCGTTAAAAGTGGTATCTTTATATTTAAAAGTATGGATGGACAAACGAGTAGTTTGTCCATTTCTGGAGTAATGTATGAGTAAGACATCGACCCGTCCTCAGACGAAGCAGCAACGACGCCAGGATCGTCGCCAGGATCAGAAGCGGCAACAGGCTGCAAAGGCCACGGGGAAAAACAGGCGTATGATCATTGGCATCATTTCAGCTCTTATCCTCGTAGCTCTTGTAGTCACCATTTCTATTTTCTTACGTCAAGGAACGGCCACAGGAACGGGCGCGGGTACTATTGCCAGTGATAATCCAGCATATCCATCCATTGATGGCATCCCTTGTCAGAGCCATGAAGTACTCGATTATCACGTACATGCACATCTCACCATCTATGTGAATGGGAAAAACTTTCCCTTACCAACGAACCTGGGGATCGCAAGCGATCAGTCCTGTTTTTACTGGTTGCATACCCATGATTCTACGGGCGTGATTCATATTGAAGCGCCGAGTGAGCAGTCGTTTACTCTCAACACTTTTTTCCAGGAATGGAGTACACGCTTCCCGCAGATGACCTATCCTACCGAGTTGGATAGCACGTCTGGCTGGCAGGTATATGTCGATGGAAAACCATATACGGGCGATTTCCATTCGATTACCCTCGTAGCGCACAAGCTGATCACGCTGGCCTATAATTCACCTGGCATCAAGCCTGATACGACGTACGCCTGGCAGGGTCTGTAACGGAATAATATTTCCCACTACTGGCCCTCTCGCGAGACAACCCTACCCCTGTCAAACGTCAATCAATCCCAATCTGGGACCGAATGACGTTTGACAAATTTCCTGTAAAACCCTACCATGGTTGCAAAAATGGTGGCCCCTATAATAATCAGGCGCTTGACCATCTCTTCATGCTACGCTATATTAGTTGCAACACATTGGATCAGGGTTTCTGCCAAATGCCAGGGAGAACGCATGAAAAATGAGAAACTTTTTCCGAGAGGTGCTCGTTATGGGTACCCTCTCTTACTTTTGATGCGCGCCTTCTTGCAAAATGGCTGAAACTCTGTGGATCGAAGAGAGGAATGCGAGTAATGACCGTTACTAGCGAGGCACAACATATGTCCGAATCTGCTCATCGGGATTTTTATGATTACCTTACAGCACTAATAAAGCAGGCCACCACAACGTATCTGACACAAGAACAGATATCATTCGATATTGAGCAGCTACCAATCGATCTACGCTTCTCCGCGCAGAGCAGTTTTGGTGATTACTCGATGCCCGTTATGGCATGGGCCAGCAAAAATAAACTGGGTCGTCCCCTCCCACTCATTGCTGATACACTTATCACCATCTTACGCGATCTGCGCTCTCCCGCTATTGAGGAGATTACGTTCACAAGAGGTTTTATCAATTTCCGTTTAAATCGGGCGGCAGTGGGTCAAACAATCATCGAACGCGTGATGGAGGCTGGCCCTGATTTCGGACAAAATGATAGCGGTATTGGCACGAAGGTGATTGTCGAGCACACCAACATCAATAGTAATAAGGCTGCTCATGTTGGTCACCTGCGCAATTCCTGTATTGGCGATACCGTTGTACGTATGTTGCGCTCACAAGGTTTTCAGGTCGAGGCCGATAACTATATCGACGATTCAGGCGTCCAGGTTGCAGATGTCGTCGTCGGCTTCACCTTGCTTCAAAAGGGGAAGTTGCAGTTAGCTGAGGGTAATGTGCAGCTACCGGGCGAGTCATTTGATTACTTCTGCTCACGCGTCTATGTGGCTGTCAGCAAAATATATGACGACAAAGAATCTGCACAGGGACAGGAAGCGATGGCCTTACGCAGAACCATACTACACGCCATTGAACATAGCGAGGAGCCCGAATCTGGTCCCGATTATCCGCTCCTGGCTGCCGACATCTCACATCAAATTGTGCAGGCCCACCTCAACACGATGGCACGCCTCAATATCTCCTATGATCTGCTGCCCTGGGAGTCAGCGCTCCTGCACGCGGGATTATGGCAAAAAACATTCGATATGCTACGTGCTCATAATCTACTGGAAAAGCCCGAAACTGGCCCTTCGGCTGGCTGCTGGATCTTGCCCTTCGGCGAAGGCGATACACAGACCAACGAAGGTGATCGCACCAGCGACAAAATCCTGGTGAGAAGCGATGGCACGGCAACCTATACAGCCAAAGACATCTCGTATCAGCTCTGGAAATTCGGACTGGCCGACGAAATCGGCGTCGATTTCCATTTTGTGCCGTGGGGTATTCAACGCGATGGGCGCAAACTCTGGACCATGCGTACCCCTAAGGATCCAATAACGACGAACGAAGAGGCTGATCCTAAACGCTTTGGGCATGCAAAAAGCGTTATTAACGTCATCGATGTGCGCCAGTCATACCTGCAGCAGGTGGTCTACGAAAGTCTGCGTCGCCTGGGTTATGGAGAACAGGCCGATCGCTCGAAACACCTGGGCTATGAAGTCGTCACGCTTTCGGCCAAAACAGCCGCCAGCCTGGGCATTGATACCTCCGATAACCGCGAGTTCTATCCCATGTCTGGGCGCAAAGGGATCGAGATTAAAGCCGACGACCTGATCAATGCGGCAATCACACGCATGCTAGAAGTACGTCGCCAGGATGGTCGACCTGAAATCACCCAGGAGACCGCTGCGATCCTCGCATCATCGGCCATCCGTTACTTTATGATTCGTTTTGGGCTGCAACAGATCATCAACCTCGACATCGACGAAGCACTACGCCCGAATGGAGATACCGGCGTCTATCTGCAATACGCGTATGCACGCGCCAACAGCATCCAGCGCCGCTTGCAGGACGACGGATACACCATTCCCGAACATATAACACAATTACCGACGCTCCTTGAACAGAGCGAATGGGAACTACTGCGCCACATCGATGCCTATCCACGCCAACTAGCGGAGGCCAGCGAGAAGACCGCACCGAGTATGCTTGCCGCATATGCCTACGATCTGGCCGCTCATTTCAGCGACTTCTATGAGCACACACCGCCGATCGTCAAAGAGACTGACGCTACGATCAAGGCATTCCGTGCCCTGCTCGTTCAAGCAACTACACAGACGATGAATAATGTTTTGCGCGTTCTAGGTTTTGAGCCGCTGGAACGCATATAAATATATGTGATATCCTGATGACTCAGATATGATGTTTGAAAATTCATCTGAATATCGATACAATGAATCAGGGTACTAATCACGGTAGGGAAGCCATTTATTATTCCGTGGGCACAAAATGGAGCGGTTCCACGGAATAATAAATGGCTTCCCTACCGTGTGACGATCTTTTCCCGCGAAATTGGATTCTACGATACACAGAAAGGAGCACCCTTTATGCGCCTTGCCCTTATCTCAGATATCCATGGCAACAAAGTGGCTCTGGATGCGGTTCTGGATGCCATCGCGACAGAGAAAATCGAGCATGTCGTATGCCTGGGCGATGTTGCATCGAGCGGCCCTCAACCACAACAAGCAATCGCACGCCTCAAAGAATTGGGCTGCCCGATTGTCATGGGCAACACAGATGCCAGTCTGCTTCATCCAGTATTCACTCCGACGGACGATACCTTCCGGCAATACTCTCAAGATATTGACCTCTGGTGCTCCCAGCAACTCTCCGCTGACGATAAAGTTTTTATGAACACCTTCCAGCCAACAATAGAGTACCCACTCGATAACGGAAAGATTCTGCTTGCGTATCACGGCTCACCACGTTCATATAACGAGCGCATCCAACCCACAACACCTGAAGAACTGTTAGATGAGGCATTCAGTGGTTCTCATGCCGCTATTATGGCCGGTGGACATACCCATATGCAAATGCTACGACGCTACAAGGACGGCATCATCGTAAACCCCGGTAGCGTTGGATTGGCGCTAGACCGCGTCTCCCCTCTCGATGAGATACACAACCCACCCTGGAGCGAATATGCTATTATAGAGGCTGAAGGTAGCAAACTTACAGTCGAGTTACACCGCATACCATTCGATATTCAAGCCTTCATTCAGACAATACGTGCGAGTGGGATGCCTCATGCGGACTGGCTAGCGAACGAATGGAACGCCTCCTAGCCCCGGTCAAGCAACGCTAAAACACTTACTTTAGAGAGGATGACCTATGAACTCAAAACGCTTACGCTTCGGCATCAAAACCGCGCCTCAGAATACCACCTACGAAGACATGCTCCGCGTCTGGCAAGAGGCCGACGAGATACCATCGATAGAACATGCCTGGCTCTTCGACCATTTTATGCCGATAGGAAACTATGATCCTTCTGGCCCATGCCTGGAAGGCTGGTCGCTATTAGCAGCCTTTGCGGCCCAGACAAAACGCCTGCGCCTGGGTTTGATGGTCACTGGCAATACCTATCGACATCCTGCGGTACTCGCAAATATAGGTGCGACCATCGATGTTATTTCGCATGGACGCCTGGATTTCGGCATTGGCGCAGGCTGGAAT
>JACDAE010000512.1 GCA_013695595.1 Ktedonobacteraceae bacterium
CCGGTCGCTGGTCATACTGGATGGAAGCCCAATGATGGGATTGCAACCCCTGGTGGATCTGGGCGCTCATGGTGGTGGCCCAGGGTCATACTGGATGGAAGCCCGATGATGGGATTGCAACGATAATAGATGGATATTTTCAGATTTTTCGATCCGAGGTCAAAATGGATGGAAGCCCGATTGTGGGATTGAAGTAGGCTCTTTTTATCTGAAAGCAGGAGACTCTATCTACATCATAAGGGTCCATTACATACATATTGGTATTGTCATGTTAGAATAGAGGTAGCTTTGGATAGGGGACACACCTATTCCTTCTCTTTCCATAAGCGATTATCCGGTAACACCTCAATAGATTACAAAAACAGAACGGTCGCCACCAGAATAAATGTATGCCTATAAGGATAAAAACCTTCTATGAACAACGACCATGACCCCATTTCTGCTCATAGTACATATACCGACGATGACGATATAGATAGCGATGTACCTTCAACAGGGGGGCTGAAGAACGAAGCGGCGGAACGCATCTTTCACCTACTGCAATTTCTGATGGCGAATGAATGTACACGCAAGGACGTTTTTGAGCAATTAGCTTTTTACTACAAAATCGATCTGGCTGCCCCTATGGAGCAACGTCATTCGCGCCGGGCAGGGAGAATGTTTGAACGGGACATCAAATTTCTGGAAGATCAGGGCTTCGAGATCAAAAAGATAAAAGCTAGAGGTCAAATCGCCCGTTATAGTCTGATAAAAGGCTCAGGACCCCAAACCGCTTTTCTTTTCACCCAGGCTGAGGTAGATAGCCTCGCACTCCTCTACAACCTGTTCGCGGATCCAACGCAGTATGCACAGATTGATCCAACGCAACCCTTGCCGCAACAACCAACTCGTAATCCCTTTGCAGAAGAGATGGTTGCGTTAATCGACAGGCTTGTAACAACCCTTCCGATAGAGCAGAAAAAGAACTTCACACGCTGGGTTCGTAAACCGTATGTCTATTTTAATATTACTCCCGTGACTGATTATCTTCCTCATCGTGCCACCATTGATGCGATTGTGCATGCGATCTCGGCCCGTCAGCAAATTCAATTTGGGTATACAGCGACCCAACGGCAAAATCCCACCTTCCATGAGCATATCGACCCTTACTACATTATTTATCTGGAAGGCCATTTTTATCTTATCGCATATAGTCATAAGGTGAGTCAGTTTCTCGAATATCGTGTTGATCGCATCCAGGGGGATACCCTCAAGATGCAACCTGATATGATCGATGTGGAACGCAGACGGCATCCGGTCGAGTTTCGCTTCTGGATTGACAGCAACCTTACGAAGCATAGCCTGAGTCAACGCTGGCTCACGCATACATTAGAACGCGAGGAAGTCGATCTTGATGAGCATGGACGCGAGAGGCGACGCGTGCTGGTACGTGCGACCGCGTATAGTGAGTGGCGTATCATCCAGCAGATTCTAAAATATGGGGATAAGGCTGAGATCGTCGAGCCGCTCCACCTGAGAGAAAAAATGAAGGAAACCGTGAAGCGCATGCACCATTTTTATGAGTAACAACTCATGATACCCTCAATCTGACCCTGAAACTGAAACATAAGAGCCTTATCATTCTCCTTTTAGCAATCAGTATTTGATTTAAAAGAGAAAGAGATACTACTCCTGTAGAGAAAATACGCAAATCACAACCAGATCTTTACTGCCCTTTAACCATTTTATAACCTCTTTTAGGGTACTCTCAAGAAGCAATACATGCTAATAGATGATTGTATTGATTTAACTGGATAAATTGTGTAATTTTCAGTAGCTATCTTGCATGTATTTGCGAGTTTTGAGAAGAAGCCCAAAACTCGTGGCAAAATCGCTTTGATACGACACGAGCTGTCGCATATATGCTCTACACTTCTATTTGTACAGGGTTGAATCAGAACAAATAGTTCTCTATTTACAACTACTTGTACGTATGCTAAAACGCTTTTTATCTGATTTAGCGCGTTCTTGAGACAGTAACAGGAAAGAATGTATTATGAAAAAGTTGAGTTTGAGGTTGGGGCCCGTCTACTCCCGCCTTGCGGACGAAGAAGATATACAGGATCTCCCAATAACGAAACTCCCAGATCAATGGAGAGATCGGTTACGCAGTCATCAAGCTCAGACATGGAAAGCATTTGAAAATCCTGCATTTGATGTTATTTTTGACACGGCTTTAACTGGAGATGGAAAGAGCCTGTCGGGACAATTGCCTGTGTTAGCTGATGATCGTCTGGCAATGCTACTCTATCCTACGAATGAGTTAATTAGAGATCAGGTAAAACAAGTAAAAAGATATCTCGATGATTTTGGGAAAAAGTCGCGCTATCAGAGACTCTATAGCGAACGGATTACCGAGGAGATTGAGAAATTTGGAGCAAATAGCCGTTCATCCGTGATCATTAATTGGCTCAAGAATCGGGACATTATTTTGAGCAATCCCGACTTGTTCCATTTGATGGGTAGTTTCAATTATGGTAATGATCAGGATAAGCGAGAATTCGTCTATTCCCTTCCTGAAGGTTTCCATTACTTTTTATTCGACGAGTTTCACATCTTTGGTCCACCGCAGGTAGTTTCTATTATCAACATTATGAATTATCATAAAGTGGCCCATCCACATCGGGCCATAAAATATGTCTTTTTGTCTGCGACTCCAACTTATCTATTCAAAATGCTCCTGAAAAACAGTGGTTTCCGTGTGCACGAGGTAAAGGGGGCGTATTCGTCTTTCCCCACTTCAGGGTATACGCCAGAGCCAATAGTACAGCCTGTTACCCTTCACCTGCATAGCCTGGGTGATAGAGGTGCCTATGCATGGGCAGAAGAGCATCTAGAAGAGGTTGTTGCTTTTTATCATGCTCATAAAAATGCCAAAGGTGTCTTCATTGTGAACTCTGTCGCGACCGCCAAACGCCTTGTTGCCTATTATCGGGATGTACTGGAGAAATACGATATTCATGTGGGTGAAAATACTGGATTGACCGACAAACAAGGGAAGATTGAGGCAATGGAGAATCCAGATGTACAACTGATCATTGCAACCAGTACCGTCGATGTAGGAGTCGATTTCAAGATTAACTTGCTTATCTTTGAATCTACTGGTGCAGGAACATTTATTCAACGCCTGGGGAGATTAGGGCGTCATATGGGTTGGGATGAATATTGTGCCTACGCGCTACTTCCTGATTGGACAGTTGATAGGTTTATGTATCACTTTACCGATGGATCCGAGGTAGAACGTATTAGATTCCTTGATACGATACGGACCCAGGAAGAATTTACAACCATCAAAGATGATACAACAACGATAAAACCTGTTTTTCAACCCGATCAGGAATATAGACGTTATGTAGGTTGCTGGGGTGGTATTCAGGCGTCCCATATTGTTGTTCAATCTGAAAAAGTAGGAAAGCAGTGGAAAAGTGATCTCATTAAAGATTTACGCTATCAGTATAACTCTGTATATAGGCATCCCAAACAGAAAGATTGGATTGGTTCACAGATTGCGCGTTATAGAGCAATCGGAGAAAAAGATGATAAAAAAATTCTCGCGGAACTAAATACCTTTCGGGGCAGAAGTCCTTTGCGTTGTGGCATCTATGATGAAACTGATCAGTGTTTCAAGACCTACGACCTTTTCTTTTTGTTGGCATATACACGCTTTCATCCCATAAGCGAGTCACAGTTTAAAAAAATGGTCGAAGACCGTGAGCTGAGTTTCGAACATTATCGCAGTCATGATTTACAGCTTTACGTGATTTTGGAAACCTATGTAGAGGAACGGGAACAGTTTGGCCTGACATGCTTGTACTCATTCAAGCGCAATCTTAATCAAGTGAAAGTATATAGCGCTTTTTCCATTCAGGATAGTCGAAATCTAGCGAGTCATCTTGATAGTTCAGTCAATGATCGGCTTGCTGAAGTGGAACTAGTATGTCTTGTAACACAAGGAAACCCAAAGGATTTTAAGAGGAACAATGGCCTGAATCCACTTTTTCCCGTCTATCAAGTAAGAGATAAAGATAACATGGAGCGCAGTATTGTGTTTGGCCTTGATGCGTTTCTCGCTCATTCATTAGTGTTCTGGAAGACGGTAAAAGATGAAGACGATGATGAACTTTTCATTTACTAAAGGAGGATGCCCATGTTTCAAGCTGAGATATTGCAGCAAGTTACCAAGAAATTTGTAGGAGGGACGAGCGTTTATAATGTCCTGGCATCATTTGCAGAGACCATGCTGGAACCACTAATCGAACGTTATGGTTTATATCCTGCGAAAGGAACAACAATAGCACACTTTGCCCATAATTCCGATCAGATGATGTCATCACACATTCTTAATGGACTCTTTTCCACGCTTACACTTGTATACGAAGCGCAGAAGCGTGATGTGCCTCGTCTTGCACAATTGGACGAGGAGCACCTTAAAATCTACGTCCTTTCGTATACAATGCATGATCTGGATAAAATACTGGGCGATACCAACAAATTTCATACACGTACAAAAATAGCGGTAGCTGATGCCCATCAAAAAATCCTGAAAGAGCTTGAAATGCTTAATGCTCATGCATTTTTACCAACGGTAGAAAGTTGGATCAGCGAAATATTGTGGTTGGCAGTCAATACCCAACGAAGCCGTGAAATTAATCTCAGCCATACTGCTTTCATTGCTGATGAAGCATCGCAATGGATTGAAGACGCTGTAGAAGCATTTCGCCCACAGCATCAGCATTTTCGTTTACCAAGAATAGAGGCAACCTTACGTGATCTTTGTACATTGAGTGATCTATTCGCTTTTCTCGTGAAGTCACCGGAAGAAGCATTTTTGAGCCAGAGTGCGGGGCGTATTGGTGAACTGATCAAGAATTTGACTGATACTGGTTCTGATGAGGTAAGTAATCATTTTACATTGGCGTACCATAAACTGGCGGAGGTGCGTGGTTTTCTCAGTAACTATATAAATAACGCAACGATACGTTATCTGTCCAGAGCCTATCCTAATGGCCAGGAGCAGCTTGTTCCGTTCCTCTACTTTCCTAATGGGGTTATCTATCTGAATCCCTCACTACGCTCTGTTCCAGTGATTGATCTCGATGCCATCAATATAGCGGTACAAGACGAGATAAAAGATACATGTCGCGAATTTATCGAAGATGGAAAAGGTTTTGGCTTTGATCCAAAAGGTCGCCTTACCTACCCTCATTACTTTCACGATTTCCTGAGCTTATCGGGCTTTTTACAACTTTTCGCAAAAAAGACGCTTAGCGAGAGCAATATCAACGTTGCAGAAAATACGTTGCAGACAATGAAAGAATTACAAGTTAGGCATCTCATACCCGCTGATATTAATCTTGAGTATACCCCTAACCGACGTATCACACAGCTTGGGCGTTTTCTGCTCAACTATGTTGATCTCATACAGAAAAATTTGGGTAAAGCTGCTGCTAGTTTCAGAATCGAACTAGAAGGACGACTCAGTGTGCGCTTTGGTGAGGAGCTTTGGAGTCAGGCAAAGCGTATTCTCAGTAGCGGAGGTGTAGATTATCGATATTACTGGTTGGCAGCCCAGTTTCTTCTAATCCATCCTCTCGCGGAAACAGAAAAAGAAAATCCAGGAGATAGTTTGGAGGGACTCTTCCAGATCTGTATACATGATTTATTAGAAGTTGCGGGAAAAGAGTTGGAAGCTTCACCCAAACTACAAGGTTCCTATTTGCAAGACCTTTCAGATTACTTAAAAAAGCATCTTTCTTTTGGCTTTAGCGCCGAAACGCATATAAGTGATCGTCCTGATTTCGTTGGTGAATTAAACCGGTATTCTGCTGCTAAAAAAATACGGAATAGTCAATTATCCTGCAC
>JACDAE010000533.1 GCA_013695595.1 Ktedonobacteraceae bacterium
CTCGTAACCCTTTTCGGCCCGCAAGCGGGCCGAATCCAGAGAAAAAGCGAAAATTAAATAGCCCTGCATTTTGACTACTCTTACCCAGAAGATAGGCGCAAGACAATGCCTCTCTCTTTCTTATCGGACAGAGTATCCTCTTTCTTTAGCCCTTCCCTCTCTCAAACTGCCATGATTTTAACCAGTATGTTAAAATAGGAAAGATTGCGTGTCTAGAGCTATCACAGGAGAGATTATTATGCTCGATCGCTACTCACGACAGACCCTGTTTGGACCTATTGGCAAAGAAGGCCAGGAACAACTGCGCTCCTCATCGGTATTACTGGTAGGCTGCGGCGCGTTGGGCACTGTGCTCGCGAACAATCTGTGTCGCGCTGGCATCGGTCACCTCATCATTGCTGATCGGGATTACGTTGAATTGAATAATTTGCAACGCCAGATCCTCTTCGATGAAGATGACGTTGCACGCCATATCCCTAAGGCAATCGCCGCCGCTGAAAAACTTCAGCGCGTCAATAGCGACGTTCAGGTTGAAGCTCTGGTGGAAGATATCAACGCCGACGGCATAGAAACGCTCGTACAATCTACCGATCTCGTCCTTGACGCAACCGATAACTTCGAAACAAGGTATTTGCTCAATGACGTATGTGTGAAATATCAACGGCCCTGGATCTACAGCGGCGTCATCGCCTCTTACGGCGTCACCATGAATATTCTTCCCGGCGACACCGCCTGCCTGCGCTGCGTCTTTCCAGAGATGCCCTTACCCGGCACAACGGCCACCTGCGATACGGCTGGCATTCTTAATGGCGTTGTAGGCGCTATGACCGGTATCGCCTCAACTGAAGCACTCAAAATTCTGCTGAAGAGTCCGAAAATCAGTCGCGAACTGGTGACGCTGGATCTGTGGGAAAATGTTTTTGACCGGATCGAACTCCCGCGCCAGCCCGATTGCCCGGCCTGTGGCCAACACCAGTACGAGTTCCTTGATACGCTCTCCGGCACGCATAGTACCAGCCTCTGTGGGCGTAATGCCGTTCAAGTACGTGCCAATACAGGGCAGAAGAAGATACGGATTGACTTCCCACTCCTGGCTGAACGCTTGCGCCTGGTAGGTGAGATCAACTATAACGAATTCCTGCTGCATGGTCATATCGATGGCTATGAACTCACAGTCTTCCCCGATGCTCGCGCTATTATCAAAGGAACGGACGATGAACAGGTAGCGCGTTCGGTATATGCACGCTATATCGGCATGTGAGAACTTGTACTTATAAGACGCAATTGTTATAATAGCCCTGCCCTTACCCACATTGTGACTGAAAGAACCTTGACATGAAAACACACCGGAGCCAGGGTAGGGAATAGCCGGCATTGAAGGAAGTGAAACCTATCATATTATGAATGAACATATTCTTGTTTGTGTCGCCTGGCCGTATGCAAAAAGCTCTACCCATGTCGGGCAGGTCGTAGGTGCATACCTGCCGGCAGATACCTTTGCACGCTATCATCGCATGGCGGGCAACCATGTACTTATGGTTTCCGGCAGTGATGAGCATGGCACCCCTATTCTGGTGGATGCCGAGAAGCAGGGCATTTCACCACGCGAATTTGTGGCACGCTACCATAAACAGATCTGCGAAGTGTGGGAACGCCTGGGCATCTCCTGGGACCTCTACACCGAAACAGGAACCGCCAACCATTATCGCATCACCCAGGACTTCTTCCTGACACTGCACGATAAGGGCTACATCTATAAAGATACGATGCTCTCAGCGTACAGTCCAGCCGATGGACGCTTCCTCCCTGATCGCTATATTGAAGGGACATGCCCCATCTGTGGCTATACGCAAGCTCGCGGCGATCAATGTGATAATTGTGGTCATACGCTCGATCCCATCGATCTCATCAATCCGCATAGCCGCCTGAGCCAGAGCCAGGACAATAAAATAGAGATGCGCGAGACCGAGCATTTCTTCCTAGACCTGCCAAAACTGCAAGAGCCACTGATGGCATGGCTCTCTCAGGAGAAGGATCACTGGCGGCAAAATACGCTCTCCTTCGCCATGAACTGGTTGAAAGAAGGCCTGCGTGCGCGTGCCATTACACGTGACCTGGACTGGGGCGTCCCTATTCCGCTGGAAGGTTATGAGGATAAACGCATCTATGTCTGGTTCGATGCCGTGATTGGCTACTTCTCCGCCTCAGTTGAGTGGGCCGAAAAACAGGGCACGCCGGAAGCCTGGAAAACCTGGTGGGTGCCCGAACAGGCCGATCCAGCGGTAAAGCCCTACTACTTTATTGGCAAAGACAACATCCCGTTCCACACGATTATCTGGCCCGCCATGCTGCTCGGCTACGGGAATCGCAACCTGCCCTATGATGTGCCCGCCAATGAATTTATGACCATGAGCGGGGCCAAAGCATCGAGCAGTCGGGGGAATGTGATCTGGACAAAGGATGTGCTGGATCTCTATGGAGCCGATACCCTGCGTTACTACCTCTCGGCCACTGCACCTGAGGGACGGGATACCGACTTTACATTTGATGAAATGATTCGCCGCAACAATGATGAACTGGTGGCTACATACGGAAATGCAGTCCATCGTACATTGAGCTTTCTGCAAAGCAAGTTCGGCGGTGTTGTTCCAGAACCACAGGCATTACGTGAGGCTGATCGTGAGATCCTGGCCGTAGCGGAACGTGGTTTCGGGCTGGTTGGTCATAATATTGCACTGTGCCACTTCAAAGA
>JACDAE010000548.1 GCA_013695595.1 Ktedonobacteraceae bacterium
GTATTGATATGTTCTATCTCATACGTCAGAATATCAGCCTGTGCGGCAAGCTTACGAATAGCCAGAGGATCTTTCAGGCTCCCAACAATCTGCTCAGCCACAAGTGAAGCTGGGCAATTTGGCGTGGGATCAAGGACTGTAATCCTGGCGTAGCCCATAGCGCGTCCCGCTTCAGCAATCATTAAGCCGAGCTGACCACCGCCGATAATGCCAATGCGGGTAGAAGATACAATAGCCGCTTCCTGGTCGGTTAACATATGTTGCAATGAAGCTCCTTTATTTTTCACATATTCATTGTAACCAGAAGGTAGGAGGAGTGTCAAACCATCTTGCTACCTCGACTTGCACATGCAGAGAATGTCAACTAGAATACGAACAGAATAATAATGAGAAGGGAGGAAAGATAGAAATATGTCGCGTATTCCTCCAGACGACAATGTACAGATACCAGAGACAGTGGGAGCCAGTAGCAGCACAATGACCGGTCTATTCAAAGTCATGGCACACCGTCCTGCCATCATGGAGCACACGGCGCAGTTATTGAAGACGGCGATGCGTACCGGAACCGTTGAGACAAAGTTAAAAGAGCTCCTGGCAGTCCGTGTCTCGCAGGTCAATCACTGTGCCTATTGAATGGCTGCACATACTGCCCTGGCAGGGCAGCTAGGTGTGAGCGAGGAGTTATTGGATGCGCTCTACCATATCGATCAGCATCGTCATCTATTCACGGAACGAGAGCAGATTGCGCTCCATTATGCAGAGATAGTAACCACGAGTGCACAGGACGTAAATGAAGATCTATGGGACGCGTTGCAGACTTGCTTTGACGATGGAGAGATCGTGGAGCTTACAACGGTTATAGGACTGTTCAACTTTTTTAATCGTTTCGCGGACGCTTTACAGATCGACCCTCCACCCAAAAGTAGATTAAAGGACAGAGACAATGGCAAGCAGTGAAGAGAAACTGGATGCACTTTTACATGCTCTGCAAGAGTTGACAACCTATTTGCATGGTCGCGGTGAGAAGACATTAGCGCTCTCAAAGCAGTTTGAGGAGCACGCGAAAAAGGATGCATCGAGCAGAGATTTTGATTTGAATCAGGCAAAGATGTTAGATTATCAACATCATGTGTGGCATGAAATTGGCAATGTGGTCGAGAAGTTAGTGAAACAATATGAGTAGATCTTAGCATATATAGGGAACGGACGTAGGAGCGTCACCTAAATTGTGCTGTTCCATTCTTCCATCTCACAGGTTGACATAAACACTATTCCAATGTACCATTAACAATGGAGTTACGCAATCGATTTCTTAAAAGGTACATTGATGGCCTTTGTTAAACAAGGAGGATAAGAATGATGGTTCGCAAGATGCAACTCGCCTGTGCGTTAGGTGCGTTTCTCACGATTATAACGCTTGTGGCTACGCAGATAGTAAACCCAACATCTGCATCAGCGGCTACAAACACCAGCCAGTTCAAAGGTGTGAACTGGGCAGACCCACGGGATAACTATGCTAATGATCCGGTAGTGCCATCGGGACTATCAACGTCGGACAGCTATTCTACTACATATGCGAAAGCCAGCGCGATTATTAGCGGATTTGCGAATAACCTGAGCGCGAACACGGTGAGGCTGCCGATCAATCCCTACAGCGTGAACGGCACTTTCTGGAACTCGTACACTGGTGCAATCGACGCCGCCACCGCGAAGGGCTTCAAGGTAATCCTGGGGTACTGGGAGGGCACTGGCTCTCAAAAGAATGGATATATTGACAACACAACCAGTTTCTGGGCCATGTGGAAGACCGTCACGAACAAGTATGGCAGCAATAGCCGGGTCTACTTCGAGCCGATGAATGAACCATATGGTTATAGTAAAAGCGCGTGGGCCAACCTTGCCGCCCAGTGGATCAGCACCTACCCCTCGATCCCCAGGAACCGTATCTTTGTTAGCGGCACTGGCTACAATGATAATGTCACCTCTGTCTGTGCGGACAGCCGCCTCAACGGAACGTTCCTTTCCCTGCACCACTATGGCTTCTGGAATACCAGCCAGACAAGCTACTCTGGTTGGGTGAGCGACCTTAAAAACCGCATCGGGTCCTGCGCTTCCCGCACCGTGGTCGACGAATGGGGTGCACCGATGACAACAGGGTTAAACTATAATGGCGCGATCAATGGCAACTACTTCATTGCCTATGTGCAGGCTGATACCGACACCTTCCGCTCTCTGGGCATGGGTTCAGTCTACTGGCCGGGCCTGCGCAATGGAGATACCTATAGCATGGAGACGCTGCACGGGAGTGGCACCTCGCTATATCTCACGAACAACAACTCCTCAGGAGTGAGCCGCCTCAAGCACGGTTACGGGTTGTAACAATCAACCTGCATTTCCTAAAGAAGGTTCACTGTATAGAACAATAAAAAGAATGGACCCAGGTTTATCCCAGGTCCATTCTTTAGTGTAGATAGCTATAACCTCTTACAGATTACCAGACTTGGCTTTGCTGTAGCGATCGGTCAGATCGTCTTTTGTGCGCCCGTAGAGTTCGCGACCCTGTGTAAGAGCTTCGCTGGCACGGCCACGCAATTGCTCATTGAGATTGCTAGGCAGTTGTACACCCTGTTCGCGAAGCTGCGCTAGAGTAGCTTCGCCGGTTTGAGGAGCAACGAGTAAACCAATTACAACGCCCAGGCCCAGGCCCAGAAGTAGACCCCAGAGAAATTTCATAGTTTTCTCCCTTCTTTAACTTTTGAAATAATACAAAAAAACGAATTACCATATAAAAACCAGAACCGAGCAGCCTGAGGACAAGGAATAACAGAAGCTATTACTGCTCAGATTTTTCTAGCAGTTCCTCAACCTTGTCTAACAGGGAAGTCAATTCAAACGGCTTACGAAGCAGGCATACACTTTTGTAATGCTGTGGACTTTCTTCGATCAACCTGTTCACTTCCTCGGCTTCAAGTACTGCTGCCGTATAAACGATCACAGGAATATCGGCGGTAACAAGATCACCCTTCACTTGTTTCAGAATATCTTGTCCAGACATATCGCCCAGCTTCAGATCGAGGATAAGCAGATCAGGTAGCGAGCTTTTGACGCGCGTAAAGGCGTCTCTGCCTTCTTGTAGGATAGAGACCTGGTACTGCTCATCTTCCAACACCCGACGCATCAGGTGGAGGAGTTCATTTCTATCATCAACAACTAGTATACGTTTTGCCAAATTCTACCGGTGCCCTGGTGTAGTGAAAACAGCACCGCCTCCTGTCATCGCCCTTGATCGCGACAATCCTTCTTCATATACAAACCACATGTCGAGGTACCGTAAGCCGCATATGATGTGACTATCGCAAGTAGTGTATCACGTTACAACTCATCAAACAAGACCCCGGCATGGGCAGTTCCATAAATTTCCCAGCTTCGATAGTACTATTTGTCGTTGACTTCCAGATCATTGTTGAGCTGTCATGCCACCCATACTTCTTTAACGTTATACAGGGGCTTCTAGTTTTGGGAAAAACATAACAAGGTAGGG
>JACDAE010000561.1 GCA_013695595.1 Ktedonobacteraceae bacterium
CACATAGCACCCACCAATCTTCCATCATCACCGTAGATGAACTACATATATACATTGATACACCGTCGTAGTGCTAATCAATTATGTACTCAGGAGGATCTGGATGAACACTTTTTCTCTCAGCCGCAGGCAGCGCAGCCTTGAGCACTATCCCAGCAACAGACAGCGTATCTGGTATCTTGCACTCGCTGTCATCGCGACCATCATTCTCTACTATGAATCGTATGTCCTCCCCTCAGTTGCACCTCTTGTATTGCGCTCTTTTAGCATTACCGTACAGACCTACACACTTATTGTGCTGGCAAGCAATCTTGTCGGCGTGGTATCGGCCATCTTCGGCAGCCTCTCCGACCGCATGGGGCGCAGCAATCTCATCGTGTATGGTCTGCTCATTACTGGCCTTGCCACCATAGCCATCTCTTTAGCCAGCACCTTCGTAGTCTTCTTACTCCTGACTCTGGTCTTAGGCTTTGTCGAGGGCATCATCCTGGTCGTCACGCCCGCGCTGGTGCGTGACTTCTCGCCGCGCTTCGGGCGGGCACTGGCGATGGGCTTCTGGACCGTTGGTCCGGTGGGTGGCAGCGTCTTCGCCACGGCCGTCGCCAGCCAGACGCTCACCATCTACGGCTCATGGCAATCGCAGTACATCATCGCGGGCATCGTCGGACTGATTGTCTTCGTCGTCTGTTTCTTCTACCTGCGCGAACTCTCGCCCGGCCTGCGCGACCAGATTATGCACACGACAAAAGAGAAAGAGGCTGTCGAGGCTCGTGCCACCAGTATAGATGTTGAGGGAGCTGTCAAGCATCCCTGGCGGCAGATGCTTCAGCCGCGACTCATCCTCAGCGCGCTGGGCATCAGCCTTTACTTGCTCATGTACTACGCCGCCGTCGCCTTCTTCCCCCTCTACCTGAGCAGCATCTTCAAATTCTCCGTTGCCGACGCCAACGGATTGGTCAGCATCTTCTGGGTTGTCAACGTCGTCGCCGCCATCGTCATCGGCTTCATCTCTGATCGCACGCTGGTCCGCAAGCCCTACATGCTACTTGGGGCTATCGCCACAATCATCGTCACCCTGCTCTTTATCAGCCGCATCGGCCAGCCCACCGGAGCCGGTCTGATGGCCGTCTTCCTCAGCCTCTTTGGGATCACCCTTGCCGTCGGCTACGTCACCTGGATGGCCGCCTATACCGAGACCATCGAGGATATCAATCCCGCCCTCGTCGCAACGGGCATGGCCCTCGAAGGATCGATTCTACGCCTCATCGTCGTCCTCTCAACTGTAGGCTTCCTCTTCGTCGTGCGAAACTCGCTGGACGGGCAGCAATGGGCCACCTGGTGGTGGGTCTGCATAGCAGGGCTGATCTTGTTCATTCCCACCATCTTCGTCGTCTCCGGCTACTGGCGCACAGCGCAGGTGCGCGAGGCGGTGACACGGCGGGAGCGAGGCGGCGAAGTGAGACTCGAAACGCCCTGATTCTTTGCAGGTTGTCATGTGATCAAGCCCTATGGAGTAAGAGCAACAAGCTCCTGTGATGCTGAATTACCTGTGACTACACCAAGCGCATGCTCTTTCAATAATGGAGCTACACCATACTGCGGAAGATATTGAGGAGTAGTATAGAGCGTCCACTTACTTCCGTTCCAATGCTCAAAAAAGAATAAAGGTGATCCCGATGGGTAGATACTGATAATAACCCAGGCATCGGTACGTGAGAATGCGAATAAGCCTTGTACCTGATCCTTGAGACCTCCCCGGACAAAACCGGAAGGAAGATAAGGGGTCAATGGGACCTTTTGCCATGTCTTGCCATTCCAATGCTCCACGATAGCCTCACCGGCTGTGGATGTGCCACTTATCCATGCATCTGTTGAAGATGTGGCTGATATATCCGCTAGAGAATACAACGGTTGTATAGGTGTCTCGTGCCAGCTCAAGCCGTTATAATGGAAAACTCGCTGATCGCCGAGTGTCACCCATATGTCTATAGGGGAAACCACTACTAGCTTCTCAATTACATTTGTTGTTGGAAGACCAGCAGTTGTTATGTCATGCCAACCCGCAAGTGGACTGTAGTGGTGAATTGAGGTTTGATATCCTTGATTTTTCACATCAGTGACGTACCAGAAATCGTTGCCTGAAACAGTCATCGGCCCTATACCAGAATACCCTGTATCGACTGTACTCACATTTTTCCAGGCATGTCCATCAAAATGGTCTAAGAACTCCATTTCTATTGCATGACCATGCGGTCCAGCCTCTACGTTCCCAATCGCCCACGTGTTCGTAAAGGAAGATGAAACTATTTGCTCATATCCCGGAAAAGTGGGAAGATACGATGTCCATTGCTTCCCGTCAAAATGTTGCGTTACCTGCTGAAATTGTTCATACATAGAGTCGGTAAGATTTGATCCCTGCACCCAGACGTTTGTACTCGAAAAGGTCCAAATTTTATCGACTCCTCCAAATGCTGTACCAGGACCTGGTAACGAAACAATCTGCCTTACATGTACCTGGGGATTACCCGTCCTCTCGTATCCCGCCATCCATGCCCGTCCTCCTGAATCAGCAAATCCACACAAAAGAATCAGTAGGATCAGTACAGACCACGATATCCCTCTTCTCTTCATATTCGCTACCACCTTTTCCACAGATATAACAACAATCATATGACATACTAGAAAATTACAAATCATCTTTTATTTGCACACTACTATACTCGCGTCCATACTCCATGTAAAGAGAGTAAATTTGAATACAACGATCTATCTGCGCTAGAAGATTCAGTAGGAAAGTAGAACAAGCTTCCGCAATCTGTGGAAGCTTGTTCTACTCAAGAACGTTTCCTCAACACGTATAGATAAAGGAAATTTTTTGCAGCTCGTGCCACGGTTTTTTGCTGGTATGCACCTATTTCCTTCGTCAAAGCAGACGAGCTTGCCGACTAGCTTACGGCACAAGGCAATATTCTGAGCGTAGGGCTAATGCCGGTTGACAATGGGGACGCTGATCGCTCGCTCAGGAAGAAAGCAGAAGAGCACGCATCACCATTAAGATTTGCTCTACATCGACACGGTTGCCCTTAAGTAGAGATTGCATAGCACAGCCTTGAGTGATTCCAATGAGAACCGTTACGAATCCTTCGGAAGTTACCCGCTGAAAGCGTATGGGTTCACTTTCGATCAATGCTTGCACGGCGGGCAGAAATGCTTGTCTGGAACGCTCAATAG
>JACDAE010000590.1 GCA_013695595.1 Ktedonobacteraceae bacterium
CTATCAACAAAGCGAGCGCCGTAGGCGCGAGGAAAGCGAGAATTAAATAGCCCTGCCTTTTATCGCTATCACTTGACAAACCTGCTCAGGTAATCTATCCTTTTTACAAAGGATGTGATTCTACAAACCGATAGTACAGCGGATGTACGTATATGCGGTGTTTCAATATTGTCATGGAGGACAAAAATATTGATAAAAGTGAATGCAAGGACGCTTATTGCGCTCTCCTTTCTGATTGTTTTACTGGTGCTTAGTTTGCTGATTTCGGTAAGTTATCTACCTACCAGGAAAGCATCGGCTGCAGCGGCTGCATCATCCCCCTGTACGATTGACTACCAGCTCAATCAGTGGTCTACAGGTTTCACAGCTCAGGTGCAGATCACCAATAATAGTACCGCATTGACCGGCTGGATACTCACCTGGACCTTTGCTGGTAATCAGCAAATCACCTCGGCATGGAATACCCAGGCTACCCAGACCGGTGCAACCGTGTCTGCCCATGATGCAGGCTATAACGCGGTGATACCAGCAGGTGGATCAGTACAGTTTGGCTTTCAGGCCACCTTTACTGGTAGCAATGCCATCCCCACCAATTTTGCCCTGAATGGCATCTCGTGTGGTGGGAACACTACCCCTACTCCTACAGTTGTACCCACAGCAACGTCAACTCCAAAACCTACAACGACGCCCACTGTTGGACCGACAGTAACACCAACGCCAAAACCTACCGTGACCCCTACTGTTGGACCAACGATAACGCCAACCCCAATACCAACAGTAACGCCTACTGTCACAGCCACAGCAACACCTGGAACGTCGTGTGGTCGCGCGATCTTCTGTGATGGATTCGAGAACCAGAGTGGGACAACCCCTTCTGGTACCTGGCAGGTTAGCTACCCAAATTGCCAGGGGACCAGCACGACTAGTGTTGATCGAACCATTGCTCATAACGGAACCACCTCTATTCGCGTCGACGGTCACGCCGGATATTGTAACCATGTCTTCTTCGGCACGTCGAGCGCCTTCACTGGCGTTGGCCCGGATCTCTATGTTCGTTTCTTTGTACGGCACACAACCGCTTTGCCGGCGGGCCATGTAACATTTGTCGCGATGCGTGATGCAATTGATGGCGGCAACGATCTACGTATGGGTGGACAAAACGGTGCACTCCAATGGAATCGCCAGTCAGATGATGCAACTCTCCCTGATCAGAGCCCTGTTGGTGTGTCATTAAGTACGCCGTTACCCACAAATCAGTGGGAATGCGTGCAGTTTGAGGTCAACCAGACGCAAGGAAGCATGCGCACATGGCTTAACGGAACCGAGGTCGTGGGTCTGCATCTCGACAATGTTCCTACCCCGGACATAGATAACCAGTGGCTACAGAGTCGCCCGAACTGGCGTCCATCCCTTACCGATCTGCGGCTGGGCTGGGAAAACTACTCAAGTGGCGATGATACCCTATGGTTCGACGATGTAGCCGTTGGCTCTCAACTCATCGGTTGTGTATAGACTTTGTGAACTCGTAGCATAATGGGTTCCCAAGCCCATTATGCCACCCAGACATGCTCCATTGGCATATTTATCCAGTTTTTGTTCAATGGCACCATTCCATTGACTTTTGAGCAAAAAATATGTTAAGAACTTCTGGGAACGTTCTGCGAATTGCACTTTGCCTTTATCTTACCCGATGTACGTGTAGGATGTTGACAGTATGACCTGTATATCTAAACCTAGGATTGGAGTAGATTTACAGCTAGAAAGGAACGTTTAGCGTTGACAGAAAAGGAATTCAAACCTCGCACAAAGAGGCTGAGTTGGAAACTTCTTGTGATGCCTCTCACAATCGTGATTGTGGCGTTAATCTCAATCGCCGTTGTTGGCCCGTCGCATATCGCTCAGGCTCATGGATCACTGGAATCTCCCGCCAGTCGAACCTATGCCTGTTATCTGGAAGACCCGCAAAATCCCACGATGCCTGCCTGCCAGGCCGCCATCGCTGCTGGTGGCACCCAGCCGCTCTATGACTGGTTCGGTGTCTTGAACTCTGCTGCGGCTGGTCGTACGGTTGGGTACATTCCCGATGGCAAGCTTTGTAGCGGCAATAATCCCAAGTATGCCGCCTATGATGCGCCGCGTGCAGACTGGCCTGCCACCAATCTCAATTCAGGCTCTCAATTCACCTTTACCTATGGGGCCTGGGTCCCTCATCCCGGCAACTTCCGTTTCTATGTTACAAACAGCACGTATGATCCGACGAAGCCGTTGACGTGGGCTAATCTGGATAGCCAGCCCTTCTTGACAGTCAATCCGGAGCCGGCTCCAGCCAATGGGGTGTATACCATGACTGGACAGTTGCCAGCCTTAACCGGAAGGCAGATCATTTATGTTGTGTGGACGCGTTCGGATAGCAATGAGACCTTTTATAGCTGTTCCGATGTCGTCTTCGGTACTGGTGGTGTCTTCCCCACGCCTACTCCTGCTCCTCCACCGACATGTACTGCCGTTGCGACGATAACTAATACCTGGCAGGGTGGCTATCAGGCAAACGTAGCTGTAACGAATACGGGTACCCTGGCGGTTATCCCATGGGTTGTTAGCTGGACGTTACCAACCGGTGTTACTCTGGTTAGCGGCTGGAATGCTACCGTTACCCAGGATAGCAATAAGATCATTGCTACCGCGCCGAGTTGGCAACATTCATTACCTGCTGGCAGCACGACATCAATTGGATATGTTGCTACCGGAACTGCGGTACCGGGTCCAACTGGTATCGTGCTCAATGGAGCGACCTGTACCTGATCGTCCCGCTTCGTTATATTGTGAAGTATCTCTAGAGGAGATGGGGCACATATGGAATGTTATGACAAATCCATGGGTGTCCCACCTCCATCACCAAAAATGGTAGGGATCAAATGGGTAGGGGAGTGACTCCACCATGACAGAGGAGACTGCATTGTTATGTTTACATCATATCGCGCACAAAAAGGAGCTAATCGTCTTCATATTGCTCTTTTGTCATCGCTTTGCCTGATTATGTTCATACTCAGTGCCTGTGAAAGTACACCTGCTATTAGCGCCTATACTAGCACAGATAGCACTCCAGCCAGTAGTGTGGGGGATACATCCTATATCGTGGTGGGTCCGGATCCTGAAATTATTGTGAAGAGTGCCAGTGCTGCCCAACTTACGTTTGTGGCTTCAGATACGCAGAAGAATATTTCAACAAACGGATTTAGTCTGCCCTACACAAAGCAAGGCAACACTGTAACCATCGATTTTGGTGAGACGGTAGTTCACCCTTTAGAGATTAAGATACCGCATGCGGCCAACCTTAGCGTCACTCTCGGTAGTGGCAATATTGTCGTAAACTCACTTCAGGGTCGGGTTGCGATGACGCTTGCCAATGGTACCATTCATATGAAGAACTTCACGCCTCTTGGTACAGATACAATCACCTCAAAGAGTGGCACTATAGATGTATCTTTTGCGCAGAATGCCTCCTTCCATCTTAAAGCTCAGACAAAATTTGGCGCAATTGTCTCTCGTTATTCCACTATCAGCCAGAAGAGAAGCGGCATGCAGGCCAACGCCGTGGGGACAATCGGACAAGCTTCACACACAATGGTTAATCTCATCGGCGAATATGGCTCTATTACGATTGGCCCCACATAATCTTCTCCTGAAAAGAGTTGTAAAAAGGCCATTATTCTCTCTTCGTGACATCAATGCTCCACGCTTCGTTCTTTTAACAGAGAAGAAATTTCCAAATCCTTAAGAACATAAAAAGAGTAGTATAATGACCCAGACTACCAATAATAGCGAGCCCTCCATTGCAACCAGGGCATCATCATTTTCGGCGCGTTTGCAGCCCATAACTCAACGCATACCATTATGCCTGACACTTTGTATCATCTTATTTATCGTTGCAATGTGTTTTAATCTCTACCGTCTCGGTGTGCCAGGCATCTGGTTCGACGAGGCATTTTCGGTTGAGCTTGCACGGCAGCCGTTCCCTCTGCTCTGGCATATTATCTTTGGCCCAGAGCCAAATATGGAATTGTACTATCTGTTCCTGCATTTCTGGCTCAATCTTACGGCATCTCTGGGCTTGCATGCCACCGAATTCGTCGTACGGCTCCCTTCGGCGGTCTTCGCAGCTCTCAGCACCGTCGTTATTTTTCTGTTGGGGCAGCGTTTCATCGGCACGAGCGCCGGATTTGTGGGTGCTGGTCTCTATCTGCTCAACGATCTCCAGCTTGTTTACGCGCAACAGACCCGTGCATACAGCTTGCAACTTTTGCTGATCTGTATTGCCTGGTATGCTTTGCTGGCAGCCTTCAATAGCAGGTCTCGCCCTGGCCGCTGGTGGGTCTGTTATAGTGTAGCAACCACGCTGGCGATCTATACACACCTGTTCAGCGCGCTTATTTTGTTAGCACAACTCTGTGCCATCGGGTTGCTCCTCCTGTTACCAGGGGAGCGCCGTCGGATGATGGGGCAGTTGCGTAATTTTATAGGGAGCCTTGTCTTCATTGGTATCCTGTCCCTTCCCATGGCGCTGGTCAGTCGGCATGGCTCAAAGACCGGTTGGCTCTCGATACCTCATCCCCACGATATCTATCAGCTATTCTTGACGATAAGTGCGAACAGTACCATTTATCTCCTACTGTTCTTTGCATTTTGTGCGCTCGGTCTGTTTATGACCATCATATACGCTCTACCTGCTGGGAGAACATATCTCAAACGTTATGAGTTCGTCACTGAGAAGCATACTCTGGAAGGATTTTTACCCATTGCCCTGGCGTTATTGTGCTGGCTGGTCGTTCCCATTGTTGCCAGTTATGGTATCTCGCAGACGCCTACGCGCCTCTTCTCCTCGCGCTACCTGGTTACGATTGTGCCCCCGCTTTGTCTGCTCGTCGGCTTAGGGATTGCTACGTTGCGCTGGCGTGCTATCCAGGCCGGGCTGATCGTTATTTTGCTGCTGCTCGCTGTGCGTTACGTTCCCCTTTACTATCAGAATGCTCAAGTTGAGGATTGGAATTCCGCGGCGCATTGGCTTGAGCAGCACTATCAGACCAACGATGGGCTGGTCTGTTATGATAATGATGTGCAGCAAGGCTGCCAGATCTCCGTTGAATACTATCTGCAAGCTTATCCCACTGCCGCTCAATTCACCACTGACTCGCCTGGCGCATTTTCCTGGGCTAATTTTGGACCCGTTGACCCCAAAGCTGGTTCAGGGGCAGCCGTCGATCCTACTGCTCTCGCTCAATACGGAGCGAAGCATCCGCGCATCTTCTTTATTGTCGGGCGTGTACCTGATGCGGCCTCTGCTGCGCGAGAAAAGGCCGCTCAACAATGGTTGGATAGTCACTATCACTTTGTGAATCAGATCGTGACGCGTACTGTGACTGTTCGGTTGTACACGACGTAAATGTGCAATGACATGTTTTCCGTTGGCGTAGGGGCGTGTGCTTGCC
>JACDAE010000600.1 GCA_013695595.1 Ktedonobacteraceae bacterium
GGTCGATGGTATGCTCTGCCATTGTGGGCGTTACGGGTGCCTGGAAACGATTGCAGGCAAACAGGGAATTCTTATCGAAGCTCAACACTCATTACCTTCGCTGACGACGATTACGCAGGTCATCAAGGCCGCGCAAGAAGGCAATCCAGATTGTATCTATGCTCTGGAACGTGCCGGCAACTACCTGGGCTTCGCTCTGGCAGGCCTGGTCAATAGCTTAAATCCCTGCCTGATTGTACTGGATGGCAGCACTATACAAGCAGGCGATCTGATATTGCAACCTCTGCATACAACGCTGGAAGCACATAGTTTACAGGCTCCCTTCACCCATACACGCGTTACCTTAGCTGAACAAAGCGGTCTGGCGATGCCCTTTGGAGGGGTCGCTACGGTCTTAGATGCAGTCTTCCAGGTAACGTGATACAATCCTTTTACGCTTGCTCACTATCGTCCAGAATGTGGCGCTCGACCCGTTGCCAAAACTCAAGTTCGACCTGCCTGGGCGTTTGTGGAGCCGGGAAAGTTGGCCTCCCATTGCATTGATGCGTCATCTGGTACTGAACGGCCTGAACGAGAGGAACCTGCTCCTTGCTGGACGGAAAAAGGGCCAGGGAGATATGTTCCGGCTCGTAAAAATCATTCTCATCGAGGGCCAGGGCCGCCAACTCAACATAAGCATCGATTAGTTTAAGCTGCGGCGCAAGAAAATAATCCACTTGTTGACTCCCAACATACAAACAACCGGCGATCCGTGAGAAGGAACGTATTGGGCACGCAACAGCACTCTTCATGCCGATAACGCGCACTCCCGGCAAATCGCTCAGCTCCTGGTTATACAATGACTGTATATGATTGGTCTGAATGGCATAGCCCGATAGCGATTCGACTCCAAAAAGGAAAGGATAAATGTGATGCAGCTTTTGCTCCCAGCGATAGGGTAATACCTGCCCGGTGAAGATATGCAGACTACGCACCGGTTTGCCTGCCGAGGGCGGAGTACATAATGCCAACAATGCTAATACCCCTACTTGTTGCGCATCTAATTGCTCTAAAAGGACCGAGAGCACACGCTCAGTAATCGCCCAGCAGCGCAATTCTGGTGAGGAAGTAGCTCTCAGTGAGAAGATCTCGGTATAGAGCGAAGAAGGGATATGTTCTGCCATCTGTTGGGCAAGCATCGCATTATTCGCGGAAAATTGCGGGATCTCTTGAGTCACGAGCGAACTCAATTGTTCTTCATAGTCTGGCAACGCAGTAACAAGGCGATGAAGAGCCTCGAGGCGTGGCACAGATACGCCGGTAGACCAACGTGTGAGAGTTAGAGGATGGACATTCAGTTTGTACGCCAACTGGTGACGCTCGTATGGTTCAGAGATGATTTGCGCCAGGAGATTGCGCCAGGTCAGGCTTTCAGCCATAAAGCGCCGCCTTTCTCATCACAAACGGGCATTTAGATATTTCTTACTCAAATCCTATTTATATTTTTGTTTGCTACAATATTTAATACTTCTATATTTCTCATTATACGTTAGTTGTCAAATCACCCCTTCTCACCATTTTCCTCTCTTCGAAAAATTGAGGAAACTCCCATAGGATAGTAAATAGGTATCTTTTTCACACAGCCGAACCCTTTTCTCCGCCTGTTTCGTTCTACATACAGAGGGTGCCCGACAGACGCATCTCTCTAGCTTAAAATAGTACATTTCTATTTATAAGTCGCGTATTCAATTTTTACGGACGACTAACTGGTTCCACGGGAAATTACCCCAAATACTAATGGGCCATCTTCCCAATCAATGTCCTTTTCATATTCACTATACCCAGAATATGCATACTTTTATAAAAATTTATACATAGTCATCTATCTAGAAAGAGACCTATTCACAATGTCCAATCACAGATCCCAGACAGAACCATCAACCCATGAGGAAATGGTTTCGCCACCCACTGATGAAACTAAAGAGAAAGATACACATGCATTAGAACAAGCTGCCGATACACAGGCAGGGATAGACACAGGCGTTCCCCTCGTTGAAAACGCAGATAAACAAGATATCACTCTTGAAGCAACGCAGGTGATGCATGCTGCAAGTAAGGTCCAATCGTTGTCAGAAGGATTCGCCGCTGAGACGACTGTAGCTGCATTAAAGCGTATCAATAAAGAAGATATGCTTAAGCCTGCACCCGGAGCTGCCAAACTTCCCAAAACGAGTCGAGCTGCTGCTGCTCAGAGAATGGGTGATATACCCCCTAAAGTATCTCCTGGAATCTCTTATGAGGGATCTCACCATCGACTTCACGACTCAAAGTGGTATCTGAAGCGCCATTGGAAGCGCAAGAATCTACGATCGAGTCGCTCTCGTGATGCCACCCATGAACACGAAATCATAAAACGGGTGATGTTACCCATTGGGATAAGCATCCTTCTCATTGCTGTGCTCTCCGGCTCGATCTGGGCGTACGCGACGATCTCTATCAAAGACACCAATGCACGCTACCAGAGCAAAATAACGACACTGGCTGATATCCTTCCCAAAGATAACTTGAAAATGTATGATCAAAGCGGTCATCTTTTATATCAGGCAACAGGCGATGGCGTCCAGACCTCAGAGCCGCTGGATAAGATCGCGCCCAACTTGCAAAATGCAGAGATTGATATAGAGGATCAGTACTTCTGGCAAAATGATGGATATGATATTACCGGTATCGTGCGGGCAGCCATCTCTGATCTCAGTAGCGGGCATATCGTTGCTGGTGGCAGTACCATCACGCAGCAACTTATTAAAAATACGCTGGTGGGGAACTCAGATACGGGCCTGCGCAAACTAGACGAAATTGAGCTGGCACCACAGATCACCCGTTACTATACCAAGCAACAAATTCTCAACATGTACTTGAATACGGTGTACTATGCGAATGGAGCCTATGGAGCTGAAGCCGCAGCTCAACTGTACTTCGGGCTGAAGGATAAGCCCAATGATCCAGCATCCAATCAGCTAGATATCGCTCAGGCTGCTATGCTGGCAGGAATACCCAGCAATCCACAGTTTCGTGACCCTATCTCCTATCCACAGAATAGTCGAACGCGTACTCAGCAAGTCCTACAGCAAATGCTTAAATTGAAGACGATTACGAATCAGCAATATACCGCAGCGCTCGCGGAGATCCAGAAGCCGAATTTCGTTGCGTATCATACGCCGGCTCAGAACTCACAGGCGCTGGCATTATCGAGCTTTACGGTGTACGCGTTATCAGAGCTAGCACATGACTTGAAGATGAAGGCAAGTGCTTTGCTGCGCTCAGGTTTAACTGTTACGACGACGGTAAATGCGAACCTGCAAACGAAGGTACTGAGCGAGGCACAGAACGATATCGCCGCCATTCGTGATTCGAATAATGTGCACAATTCTTCGATCGTGATGATTAACCCAAAAACGGGCGCGATTGAGACATTGATCGGCAACATTGATCCAGCCCATGATACCTTTAACGTTGCGGCACAAGGTTTCCGTCAGGCAGGCTCTACGATGAAGGCATTCACGTATGTAACAGCCTTCGCTCATGGTGTCAGCCCCGGTCAAAAAACAAACGATAAGCTCCAAACATTTTATTACGATGGCGTCACCTACACTCCAGACAACTATGCAGGCGTGCACCACGGATGGATTACGTATCGTCAGGCGTTGGATTGGTCCCTCAACATCGATGCGGTGCGGCTGGAGCTCTCACCACAGGTCGGCGTGCCGGGCGTATATGCGACAGCGGAAAATGCCGGTCTTGGTGCAACTAATGGACAATTAAACGAGACCTTCACATTGGGAGCAATGGGCGTACACCTGCTCAACGAAACTTCGGCTTACGGCACATTCGCCAATGGCGGCGTACATGTTGCCCCACACGCGATCAACACCGTCAAGAATCAGCAAGGCACCGTTGTCTATACCGCGCCAACAACCGGGAAACGTGCGATCAGCGCCCAGGCCGCTTATGTGCTCACGAATGTGTTGGCTGATAACGCAACGCGCGACAAAGAATTTTTCCCATGTGACGCGCTCGACCTTTACGTGGACAATCAGTGTGGCAATACCGTTATTCCTGCCGCTGTCAAGACTGGCACAACCAACGATTTTGTCGATAACCTGACGATCGGGTACACGCCTGATCTGGTGACAGGCGTCTGGTCGGGCAATAATGACAATTCACCAATGTATAACATCATCGGTATCACAGGTGCCGGTACGATCTGGCACGATGCGATGATGACCGCATTGCAGGGCCAACCCGTTCAACAATTTGCTCAACCAGCCGGCGTTACCTATAACTCACTTTATAGGGATCTATCGGTGACACCATAAAATTCCAATGAATCGACCCTGGGTAGGGGCGTCAC
>JACDAE010000632.1 GCA_013695595.1 Ktedonobacteraceae bacterium
TGCAAGAGCAGCAGGAACTTCTTGTAGCCATGTCTGCGACGTTGGCTGCGCTATAAATATACGAATACGCTCCAAAATACCCATATTACCTTTTTCTCGCGTGGCCGAGCAATTCTGTCATTGCAAGAGCGCAACAGATGGCACATCCCCACAGGTCGACGATATATTTATCGAAGATGCCGATAGCAAGCAGATTGGCACCAAGAAACACGAAGAGCAGAGCTATTTGTTTACTGGTCAAGAACATCTCGTTATCCTACCTCAAGAGGAGCTTTAATCACCTACGCATATCCTAACATGCGGTAGTAAACAGGTGCTCAAAAAACGCCGGGTCTGTGTAAGAAGTTCCTCATAAAACTACCTTTTCTTTCCATGTGGTATAGTGGCAGAGTACAGATAGATATTCCGATAAAATGAACCAGCAGCAACGCTTTCAACGAGAAAAGATGAATGGAAGATATAAAGATCAGGCCCGCACAGCCAGACGATGCCGAGGTCGCATCCATCCTCCTTTCCTCCGCATATAATCATCAGCAAGTGATGTATCCTCCACCGGAAGACTACGAGAACCGGTTTGGCAAGTATTTAGAGCACTTCTTTCGCCTGGATGGCAATCGTTTTAGTTATCAGTACATCCAGGTTGCAGAACAACGTTCAGCGGTGGTCGGTTTGGTTTTGAGCTTTGGTGGTCGTGATGAGGAACGCCTCAACGCAGCTACTGGCTGGAAACTCGAACGCGAAGCCCGGGACGACGAATGGTATGTTGATGCCCTGGCCGTGTTCACGAATTGGGGCCGTCAGGGGATAGGCACACGCCTGCTGCAAACGGCTGAGCAACAGGCCGACCAACACCTCTACCCCAAAATCGCGCTGAATGTTGCGCAAGAGAACAAACAGGCATTGCCCCTGTATAAACGCCTGCATTATGCTATCACCCAGGAGACCTTCCTCTATCAACATTCCTACGTGCGCATGGTGAAAATACCCGAAAAGTAGCATATTGGGGGAACAAGAATCGATAAATCGCGGACGCGGTGAACCTGGTACCCTACCATGCTATCTAGCGATCGTCCATTGTGAACGAAATGATCCAGATGCGCCGATAAAGAGGCAAATGTATTGAAAATGTATTGAAAATGTTCCCGAAATGGCATTCCGTACCACAGGGATTTTCAGGTATATTCCTCTTGCTACTTGAATACATTAGTTGTTATGGCAAGTTAGCATAATCTATTATGCAATGCAGGAAGGAATTTATGTGCTAAACAAAGTAAGATCGCGCTTTTCGCTGCTTCTTTTGCTAAGTATCATTGTTCTTTGCTCTTCTATTGGCCTGAAAACAGTCTTGTCTGTTACGCCGGTGGAAGCAGCATCATGGCCTGATGAAAGTCAGGGGAGTAGCGGTGAGAATGTCGTCAGTGTGCAATTACTGCTTCTGGCTCATGGCTATTCACTCTCTGTCGACGGTAGGTTTGGGCCGCAGACAACGGCTGCCGTCAAAGCATTTCAGTCAGCACATGGCTTGAGTGCCGATGGTGGTGTGGGACCACAAACCTGGCCAGTGCTCATTATTACAACGAGTCAGGGGAGCACTGGAGCTACCGTTGAAGCTTTACAGCGCCAACTGAACGCGAATGGTGAAAATGTCAGCGTTGATAGCAGCTTTGGGCCATTGACCGATCAGGCTGTGCGGGACTTTCAAAGTAGTCGCGGGTTGGGTGTTGACGGAAGTGCTGGTCCTCAAACCTGGAACGCCCTGGTGAACAGACTTCCTCCCGTAACAACATCTTCATGGCCTGATATTGGGCAGGGTAGCGTGGGTGAGAATGTGTACAGCATTCAATTACTACTACAAGCTCGCGGCTATTCACTCTCTATCGATGGTAGTTTTGGGCCACAGACCGTGGCAGCCGTCAAGGCATTTCAGTCAGCACATGGTCTGGGTGTTGACGGTCGCGTGGGACCACAGACCTGGCCCGTACTCATCATTACGACGAGTCAGGGGAGTAGTGGTTCTGCCGTCATTGCGTTGCAGCGCCAACTGAATACGCATGGTCAGAGCCTGGCTGCGGATGGCGATTTCGGGCCATTGACGGCGACCGCTGTCCGTGCCTATCAGAGCGGCCATCAATTGACCGTTGATGGGATTGCTGGCCCTCAGACGTGGCAGAGCATAGGTGGTAGCACGCCACCACCACCGCCACCACCGCCACCGTCTGGCTCAACGCTCTGGGGCTTTGATACCACTGACGTTATTACGTCCTCGTATCTCAGCCATGTAACGAGTACACGCGGTCGGCCAGATTTCATTGGGCGCTACATCGATGCGATCTCCTGGAGTCCTATGGGAGCCTCTGAGGCCGCGTACATCCATAGCCAGGGCATTCCCATTATGGTACTGGATTCCTCTGTCACCAGCAACGATACGACGTATAGCACCGGGGTATGGATGGCAAATCGCGTTATTGGCAAAGCGCACAATCTGGGTATACCGCAGGGAGTGGCCATTTTCTCTGATATTGAGAATACTTCTCCCGTTGATGCGGCTTTTGTTGAAGGTTGGTACGATACGATTACCTCCTCTGGGTATAAAGCTGGTTATTACGTCAATCCTCGCTCAGGAAGCAGCCAGTTTTCCAGTGCCTTCTGTACCGCGATTGGCAGCAACGCAAATATTGCCAGTCAATCAATTCTGTGGTCGGACGAGCCATCTATGGGCTGGACGACAAAAGCGAATGCCCCCGCCTTTGCGCCTGCATTGCCGTACTGCAATAGTCATGCAGTTGGCAACATGCTTGCCTGGCAATATGCACTCACTGGCGGAGGCCTCAACATAGATAGCGACGAAATCAATGCGTCAGTTCCGCTGTGGTAAATGGTCCTTATCGTGTGCTTTCCCTGTTCCTGAAATAATGCAGCAGGGGGAGCACACAGGCGAAAATGTTTTGCAGAAAAAGAAGAAGGAATTTCTCATGGTATTAGGATTAAAGAGGAGCTTACTCGCGAAACTGCTCCTGATCAGTGGATTGTTCTTTTTGCTTTGTGTGCCCTCCATTGTTGTGTGCCCGAAGTCAGCGTCTGCGGCAAGCACATCTCAGCAGAGGGCGGCGTCCCTGTCCTGTCCACCAACGCTGCAAAAAGGTTCAAGTGGAACCTGGGTGAAGGCGTTGCAGTATCGTCTCAATTTCGAGTATAGCTGGCGAAGCCATTATGGCTCACCATACGGCTTTCCCAATTCACCTTATAACTTTCATCCTCTGTTGTCGACAGATGGGCAATTTGGACAAAATACCTACAATGCGGTGTGGGACTATCAAACAGGTCAGAACCAGAACGATCCAGGTATCAGTATTGATGGGAATGTAGGCCCCCAGACCTGGAGCCAGCTCGGTTTTTGCTAGTCTAAAGGTAGGGACCAGATTGCATCGCGTCCGCCATTGATGGGATGATAGGCCAGGATCGATCAATGGCGGACGCGGTAAACCTGGTGCCCTACCATGTTTTGTATACCTCTAGTAATATTAAACGATATTGGTCTCTATACAACAAAATTGTTGAGATCAATTTCTATTATAAAAAGTGGTGTGATGATGATCATATCACCTGTAATATTCTAAATGCCGTAGGGGCTAGATTGATCGCGTCCGTCAATAATTGTCAAACGCGATCAATCTAGCCCCTACAGTAGTATGGGTATTTATCTATTTCAGGTGCCTATGCGGTCTTGAGTTGAGCCTTGAGAGCGGCTATCTGCTTCTCCTGTGCATCGGACAATTTGATATATACAAGGAGTTCTGCTCCTGTCCAGGCAGTCACGACGCCACGTGCTGGATACCAGACGAGCATTAATGTGCGAAAGATCTGCCGCGAACCTGCTCCACTGTGGATAGCAAACTCCGTCTCGCTCAAAGATTGCTCAGGGGCGAGGGGCCAGTCATCTGCATTCCAGCCACCTGGATAGTTCAGAATGTGTTCGCGGAAGCCAGCTTTTACCGGGACGTTGTTGAGAGCCGTAAGAATAGTTCCATTGTCTTTCCAACCATGTGGGATCATAAGTCCTCCATTTGCAATCGGGTCAAAATCGCCTTGTGGACGATTGAGCCAGGGCATGATAACGGCTGTAGCACTGACGAGTCCTTGTTGTAATCTGTTTGCGTCGTATCTGCGCGGTCCTGGTCGCACGCCGCCTGGCGCGATGCTGGCCGTGTCGTGGCAGAGGATGGCATCGTCGTCAAAGCCAGCCGCCGCGATGATGTGATACAGTCCTGTGGTGTCCCAGGGGTATGGTGAGCAGTCCAGTTCCTGATCAGTGACGGCTATTCTCTCTTGCTCGCTGGTGGTCTGACTACATCCCTACACATTATTCACCAGGAAGAACGCTATGATCGCGAGTATTTAACGTATGATTATTTAACGACGGTACATAGCGCCAATCGTTCTGGGGGCCTTTTTAGTACCTTCAAGTTCTGGAAGCTCTCCCGCTTCTTATTACGGAGTATTGCGTGGACTCAGGCCAATCAACATCAGGGACCAGACGGCGTCGAAGGCGGCATCGATGTTGGGATCAGACCACGCGGCGACGTGAGCTGGATCGTGGAAGCGGGTTGTTGCAGTGAACACCGCCTGAGCGGAAACAAAGGGATTATCGAGGGTAAACTCACCCCTGGCGACCCCATCGCTCAGGATATGGGCGATCTGTTCGATGAGGTGATCGACGTGCGCCCTGACCACATCCCTTGCCGCGCCAGCCAGTTCCTTGTATGTCGCGAATAACTCCGGGTCTTCGAGCGCATATGTGTGTTTACTGGAGCATATTAGATTGAGCCAGCGGTGCAGGCGCTCCGGAGCTGGCCCATCCTCGTTTGCTATCGCGATAAGCGGTACCGACTTTCTCGCCAGCCATTGCTCGGCAACCGCATCCTGGAGCGCCACTTTGCTTGCGAAGTGCCGATAGATGCTGCCATGGCTCACACCAAGGACACGGGCAACATCGACGACGGTCGTTTTGGC
>JACDAE010000642.1 GCA_013695595.1 Ktedonobacteraceae bacterium
CTTCGGGCATATGGGGGATATGTTCGGCCAGAGCTTTTTCAAAGCCGGCACGTGTGGCTGTTGTGGACTTGCCCGCCTTCTTGCCTTTTCTGGCTTTTCCCGTTTTCGTCGTGCTATCGGTATCGTCTTGAGAAGTGGCCTGTGTTTCACCGCGCTTTTTTTTGGGGAGTCCTTCAACAACAACGAGCCGTTGCTCAGAGAGAAACGGCAGTGTGTTGCTCGTAATAATTACGGTGTTGAGGTCGACTCCAGCACCATCATAGGTCTCCTGATTATAGCCGAAGTCGCCTTGTGACCGTAATTTCTTCAATTGTTCACGACTGGTAAACTCGTCGTCACCATGTAAAAGATAGAACATAATTTATACACCGATGCAGAATTTAGTGTGCTTCTGCGCTTTGTCGAACGTAGTCACGTTTGCGACGGCGTGCAATGATCAGGTCGGTCGTCATAGCCATAACAACACCTAAAATAGAGCAGAGAAGGAGAGAGCCAAAGAAGACATTACCACCATTGGCACCATCCAGATCTGTGTTATGAAGCAACGGACCAGCCCAGGCAAGTAGAATCAAGAAGCCCAGGAGTGCGCCGACGAATGCACCAGCAACGACAGCGAAATGATTTTTCACTGCGCTTAACCAGTACGCAAGAAAAAGAGAGATGGGGAGCGCAATAATGAAACCAAAAAGATCACCTATAAAAATCCCATCGGTTGGGTTAAAGGTAAGCGTGGACAAAGCAATGACAGCCATAGAGAAAGCCTCCTAAAGTGGTTATTAATTATCATTTCAATTATACGGCACTTGTGGCAGTGCTGACAACATATATCATGAAACCTGATAGGGAAGCCATCTATAATTCCGTGTCTATTCCTATTCTGTGCCTGTTGACAATATATATTGTGATGGCATAATCTTGTCACGTCTATATCTATATGCCAGTATAATACTAGATAAATCTATCTAATGCAGAATTTTGAGTTACAACAAGGGAGAAATCTATGCCGAAGAAATGGTTTTGGGGGGGGATAGGGCTGGCCGTGGTTTTATTGCTGATCATGCTAATCATACCATTGGGTTCACAGGTATTAACACTCTGGGCCTATAAAGCAATTGGTGTAGGTACAGGAACATCTCCTACCAATGATTTATTGGCGCAACAGATACAAAACATGCTTAATCTCATTGATTTTCTAGCTATCATTTTTACTGCTGTGTTGGCACTTGCTGGCGTCGTTGGTTTTAGAAGGTTTCAAGATATCGAAAAAGACACGGCTGATCGTATGGGCGAATTGGACGAGAAGCGGAAGGGCATCGAGGAACTGCAGAAAGATATGCAGGAAAAGATTAACGCGATGGGCGAATTAAGAAAATACGTAGAATTGCAAGAGGCTGTGACAAAGAGCGTTGAAGATACCAATAAAGCACTTTTATATCTTATTCTGGGTAATCAACTTGTGGAGCAAAAAAAGATAGCTGAAGCTATCGAAGCATATGAAAAGGTCAAGGCTTTGCGCCCCGAAGATCCGCAAGTAAACTATATTCTAGGTCGCACATATAGAGGCATCAGTTCTTATGAGCAGGCAATTACCTGCCTTACAACGTCTGTTGAGGCGGACCCTTCTTTTGCACCTGCACATTTTGAGTTAGGGAGTGCCTATCGCAATCGTGCAGACAAGCTTTATTCGGCCCCAGATGATGAAATGAAACGGGATGAGGAATATGAGAAGGCTATAGAGCAGATAAAACTGGCCGCTAAGTTGCAGCCAAACGACGAAGAAATTCTGGGTGCAGTGGGTGGTATTTATCGGCGAGCAAAGGATTATAAGCGTGCGTTGATGTACTATAAACAGGTGCGTGATGTCAAACCAGATTCATCTTATGCGGTTGGAAATATTGCGATTCTGGCCTGGCATGAAGGAAATAGAGTAGCGTCGCTTGAAGCTTTTAAACGGACTGAGGAACTGGCGACGAAACGTATCGATTCAGGGCTTTCTTATGAGCCTTTTTGGGATTATTACGATCGTGGTATGGCGCGACTGGTACTGGGTCACAGAGCGCTTGCATTGTCAGATTATCGCACGGCGATTGATCTCACGCGCAGCCCAGAACATTTCAAGTCGGTTGTAGATGGCCTCCAATTTTTTAAAGAGGTGGAGGATAAATATCCTATAGATGGTTTGAATGAGGTATTGAACATGGTTATGGATGCAAGCATAGATGCAGAGGCTAGAATGGTGGCCAAGCATGTTGGGTAGTACTCTACTCATTGCACCGTTTTTTCCCTGTAGGGGAGCCATTTATAATCACGTGGGTCCACGAAATGGATGCAACATGTGATAGTCTCCACGTGATTATAAATGGCTCCCCTAGCAGGTATATTTTACCTACCGGCTTTTGCCGTCTGTTTCTGTTTTGCCACAATATGGATTGGGCGCCCTTCAACGGTCAGCACAGCTTCGCGGATGCCCTCGCTCAGGGTTGGATGTGGATGAATCGTTTCGCTGATCTCCTCAACGGTCAATTCACTGCGCATGGCGAGCGAGAATTCGCTGATCAGGTTGGTTGCATCGGGTCCAATAATGTGTGCACCCAGGATCTCGCCGTATTTACCCATGATCACTTTGGTGAAACCCTCGGTCTCTCCTATGGCAACCGCTTTGCCGATTGCTGCCCATGGGAACCGCTCGGTGCGCGCCTCAGGATACTTTTCTTTGGCCTGTGCCTCGGTCAATCCAACAAAGGCAACTTCGGGGAACGTATAGATCGGATTGGGTACGACATTATAGTCCATGTGCGTTTCTTGCCCCATCGCATTGTCCGCTGCCATCTCTCCCTCAGTCGAGGCGACATGTGCAAGGCCAGCACCATGAATCAGGTCACCAATCGCATAGATGCCCGGCAGGTTGGTCTCCATTTTGTCGTTGACGCGTACACGTCCACGATCATTATCCAATCCCTGCTCCATCAACTGTTCCAGCCCGCTTGTATTGGGGCGGCGACTGACCGCCATCAACACATATTCGCCTGTGAAGGTCTGCTCACCCTTCTCCGTCTGTGCGACAACTTTTTTCATCTCGCCATCGTCTGCGACGGATTCAACACGTGCGTTGGTAACGATCTCGATCCCACGCTTCACGAGAATACGCACCAGCAAGCGGCGTACTTCCTCATCGACTGGTGCCAGGACATTGGGCATCATCTCAAGAATGGTTACCTTTGTGCCCAGCGCGTTGAACATGCAAGCCAGTTCGACGCCGATCACACCACCACCGACACAAATTACGCTCTCAGGCGTCTTTGGGAGATTCCAACAGGTATCGCTGTTCATGATCCGTTGACCATCCACGCCGGGCATGTTCGGAATAAAAGGTACCGAGCCAGTGGCTAGAATGATCTTGTCCGCTGTAAATTCCTGTACAGCACTTCCTTCGTGCGTGACGGTAACTTTGCGCGAAGCATCAACGGTACCCAGACCGTCAAATACATCGATGTTGTTTCCCTTCATCAATGTGCTCACGCCGCTGGTCATGCGCTTAACAACTTTATCTTTAAATGCAACTGCTTGCTTCATTTCGAACGTTGGGGCAGACGATAAATGAATGCCCAGTTCGTCCAGTGATGCCAGTTCATGAAACGTTTCCGCTACATGTAACATGGCCTTGGAAGGGATGCAGCCAACATTGAGGCAGGTGCCCCCCATATATTGTTTTTCTACAATTGCGGTTCTTGCTCCAAGTTGAGCCGCGCGAATGGCCGCGACATATCCGCCGGGTCCCGCTCCAATTACCGCAACATCATAGTGATTACTTGCCATAAAACTATCCTCCGGTTGCTCTTACTCATTACCTGTCAGTATATCACCTTTGGAGGCGTGAGACTATTGTAAGCATCTCTGGCCAGGGCTATTTAATTCTCGCTTTCCTTCCGGATATGGCTCGCAAGCGAGCCGAAA
>JACDAE010000698.1 GCA_013695595.1 Ktedonobacteraceae bacterium
TCTATACGCTGTATTTGTGTCGCATGCTTTAGAAGGGTCCGAGGTATTTTGTAATGCTGGAACGTCAGCAGCCCGATCGCGCTGTTCTGGCTCAGGTGGCTGATATTCGTTGGTCAGCTTCTCTAATTCCTGCGGATCAAGCCCAGGCTGCTCAAACGACTGCCGCTGCAAGCGGTGAGGCAGAGCCATTGCGGCAATACGTTGCACGTCTTGCTCTGTGACAAATTGTCGTCCCTCAAGAGCCGCCAGCGCCGTAGCGCCCTTGTAAATGGTGATATCGGCGCGTAATCCTTCGACATTCAATTGGATACAGATGTGGGCGATGAGTCCGATGATATACTCAGGAACAACGACCTGTGACAGGCAACGACGGGCTGCCTCTATTTGTGTACGTAACTCGCCTTCTTCTCCCAGCCAACGGACTGCGAATGCATCCGGGGAGGCTTCAAATGCAATACGCCTTTTTACTACCTCCGTGCGCAGTTGTGGATCATGAAAACTATGCACTTCCACGGATAAGCCGAAGCGATCAAGCAGTTGTGGGCGCAGATCGCCTTCCTCTGGATTCATGGTGCCAATGAGCAGGAATTGCGCTGGATGCACAAAAGAAATTCCCTCGCGCTCAACAATATTCATGCCTGTGGTTGCCGCATCGAGGAGCATATCGACCAGATGGTCTGGTAGCAGATTGACTTCGTCGATATAGAGAATCCCCCGGTGTGCTGCTGCCAGAAGACCAGGCTCAAATTGGCGCACACCATCTTTGATTGCTCGTTCTAGATCCAACGTTCCCACCACGCGATCTTCGGTTGCCCCCAACGGCAATTCAACCAGACGAACTGGGCGTCGTTCTCTGGATAAGGCTTCTTCCTGTTCAAGGCGTTGAGTACATGCCTGACACAGATGCGTTGTATCATCTGGATCACACCCAAAGGGACAGTGCCCGCTCACAAGAATATCGGGCAACAGTGCCTGCAATGCCCGTACGGCAGTTGATTTGGCGGTCCCCTTTTCGCCTCGTATCAAAACGCCTGCGATCTGGGGCGAGACAGCATTTAGGAGCAAGGCCAGTTTCATCTCATCCTGGCCAACCAGGGCGCTAAATGGATAGGGGGTGCGTTTCATTTTGCTCCTCTTATTCTGCTTCAGAGAACCAGCGCAACAGTTCTTCTGCGAAGTCGCGGCGACAGAACACGACGACCGTATCAAACCATCCAGTCTCAAGACAGAGGGCGGTTATCCCTGCTGGCTTTAGGAGACGATCGGCGATGGTACAAAATGCTCCCATCCAATGGTTTTGATTGAGATACTGCCAGTCGCAGCGTTCTTGCTGTTCGCCCAACGTCATGCGCAGATAGTGCGGCCCTATCTGGGCATCTTCTTCCTCACATTCTATCTGCCAGTTGATCCCGAAGCGCTTTTGGAGTGTTTCCACGCACCACTCGGCAAACGCCTGGGCACGCTGACGGTCCCAATCCCAGCGTAATGCCCCCGTGGGAATATGACCGGGTTGTGCCACAAGAAGATAAGGAGAGGGTGCATCGAGCGGCGTCCGACTCTTCCGTTGCCAATTTGTCAATGCATCTGTGATTTCTTGCCTATCGGTTATCCCTGCGGCTGTCACACACTCCCGCAATGCATTCCAACGCTCTTTCTCTTCAGAGCTATGACTATGGTGGGAGTGCTCATGTGTATGTATATGGTGATTATTATCATGATTGTGTGCATCAGATGTCTGTCTAGAGCCTGGGTTTTCCTGCATCGTGGTCCCTCGCAGTCCGTGTGAATGGTCAGAGACTTGCGGCGCTCGTACCAGAAACTCGCGTCCGAACAAAGGGATGCGATACTGGCACATATCACATGTCATTGTGGCTTTGCCAGTGCGTATCTGTTCGATCATACGTTGAGCCAGTTGATCGAGACGTGTATCCTGCCCAAAGTGGGATGCCACGCGAAATTCGCAGGTTGGATGAGCGGCAGCCACTTCAGCAACAATCGTGGAGATACGTTCGACCAGGACCCCAGTATATAGATAATAGGGCACAACAAGGAGATGTTGTGGATTGTATTTTAAGCAACGCTCCAAACCCTCAGTAAGCGAAGGCCGGGCCACACCCGAAAATGCTACCTCTACGGTGCTATACTTGCGCCCTTCCCACAGAAAACGTGCGGCACGGTAAACATCAGCATTTGCCTCTGGATCGCTGCTCCCGCGCTGGATCAGCAATACAGCCGTTGTGGGTGAACCCATGCCATGATCAGGGTCGATTGCGGCCAGCCTCTCTGCCAGAATGGCCAGAATTTCAGGCTGCATGTTGATCGGACTCCCATAGCGTATTGCGACCTGGGGATAATGCTTCCGTGCCCATTGCAGAGCCACTGGCACATCATTTTTAACATGCCCTGCTCCCAATAAAAACCAGGGGACGGCCACAATGCTTTGTGCTCCCGTCTTTACAGCGTTATCAATGGTTGAAGCAAGTGAAGGGTCGGCCAGTTCGAGAAAGCCTGGATAGATAGGACGGGCCAGACGCGCTGAAAGACGTTCGGCAAACGTTAAAAACTCGCGTGCGCCCTTTTCATCACGGGAACCATGCCCCATGAGCATAATGGCCTCGTCAGATGCCATCTGGAGAGCACTCGACGTATCAAATGAACCTGTTTGTATCATTGCCACACCAACCTTTCCTGGTTGCTATTTCTGGAAGAGAGCTCTTCTCACTCCCCATAACGCCGTTCATAACCACGCGGCGTAATCATGTGTTTCTGATGCACACGTGTACATGAATTGCCGATAACAACCGTCGTAAACATGTCAACTTCACACGCAAGCAGATGCTCCAGAGTAGTAATTTGGACCGTTTGTCCCTCTCGATAGGCGTTGCGCACCAGCCCTACAGGAGTCGCTTCGGTTCGGTGTTCCAGCAGCAAGCGGCGTGCTTCACCCAATTGCCAGTAACGTTTGCGGCTGATGGGATTGTAGAGCACCACTACAAAATCTGCAGCCGCCACAGCGGAGAGACGTTGAGCAATCGTTGGCCAAGGCGTGAGAAGATCGCTCAGGCTGATAACGGCGAAATCGTGCATCAGGGGCGCTCCCAGCAGAGACGCAGCGGCATTGAGAGCTGAGATTCCAGGGACAATCTCAACGTCTGGTTCGGCGAGAGTGTCTGCTCTCTCTTCTGGCAGGCTCGCTAACAGGTCGAGCACCAGGCCCGCCATACCATAGATCCCTGCATCTCCGCTGGAAACAATGCACACCCTGCGCCCGGCACTGGCTGCCTGCACGGCAAGAGTCGCACGCTCTACCTCGTGGGTCAGTTCAGAGGTATGCACCTCCTTCCCACCGAGTAGATCGTGGATCTGTTCAAGATAGACCCGATACCCGATTACCAGTTCGGCTTCCTGTATTACCTGTATAGCGCGTGGAGCCATGAGGTTGCGCTGCCCCGGCCCTAAGCCAACAATGGCAAGATATCCTATCTGTGGCGTTCCCATCATATGCTTTACCCTGTTCCTATCTATACAATCTCCGTGCCACTGCCACCGTCATTGCCTCCCCTTTTTGTTTAGGCACAACAAGCTGTCCAGTCTGTGCAGAGAGAAGCGCAGCGGCTTCACTGACACTTGGAGTACCAACTAACCTCTGTACATGCTCTGATGGTGTGACAATTGCCGTTACGCCCTTCAAAGCTTCGACGGTATGGGTCTCGAAGAGCCAGGAGTAGTGTTGGGCCAGCATCTGGAGTGCTTCCTCGTCCGCCTTGATATCTGCAGAAGCAAGAACGGCGATACTCTGGAACGCCAGATGATGCGCTTCAACGGTTGTTCTGATAAAGAGATCAAGAGCTGCAAAATGGATGCCTCGCCGACACCCAACACCTAACACAAGGGAAGGTGGACGGTATACAATCGTGGGGACATCTGCTGGTAAATCCTCGAGAAGACGATCTGAAATAATGAGTAAGGCGGCAAATGATGCAGCAGTTACCTCGATAAGGCTCTCTACAGGAAGAATATTTCTGGGCCAGGAGGAAATTTTATCCCACCAGTCACGCTGACCAGCTTCCTGCAACAGCGCTACAGGTTCCCCATTGACAATTGCGGCTGAAACGGTCGTCACATCAGATGCGTTTTCTCTGTGCCATCCCATTGTATTCCCTAGTAAGTCAGCGGCCAGCGTATTCTGCACATCGGATGCCGTCGTTATTACCGGAATAGCTCCAAGATACTGAGCACACTGTCTGGCCAGATCATTCGCGCCTCCCGCATGCCCGGCAACCACGCTAATTGCAAACGTGCCGACATCATCGATGACCACCACCCCCGGATCAGTGTGTTTATCTTGCAAGTGCGGTGCGATCAATCGAACAGCAGCACCAAGCGCGAAGAAGAGCACAATCTGATCATACATATTCCAGAGTTGGGCCAGCAATAATCCAGCAGTGTCGAAGCTTCTCACTGCATTTGCGGCGACCTCAGACGATCTTGCGTTGATGACACGCCTGTTCGCGTAGATATGGATAGGAGTTGCCAGCCCTCGCTGCAAGCGTAGAGCTAAATCCAATCCACCGTTGGTGAGCACGACGAGCGCGATGAGCCGTGGTGATCGTGCAGCGAATAAGTCAGTGCTATCCACTGTGCGCATCCCCTGGATGATCATGCGCCTGAAGTGATGCAATTTCATCCTCTCCGTCGACTTCGTCTGTAGAAGCACTACCACCCCGAAACAGGTGCTTGTATCCAGGCAGATAGAGATGAGATCGATGCTCCTCCGTTCCATTAGCAGCCAGCGCCCACCCAACCATGATGAGCGCTTGCCGGGAGATACGGGCCTGTCTGACATCTGCGACCATTCCGGCAAGCGTTGAATGAATGATCTTCTGATCGGGCCAGGTTGCTCTGTAAACTATAAGGACAGGGGTGTCGGACGTGTATCCACCGGCAAGCAAATCTTCTACGATTGCTCTGACACGGGTAATACTCAGGAAGATACACAGGGTCGTACCATGCGTTGCAAAAGATCGTAATGTCTCCTTGTCAGGCATCGAAACGCGGCCTGCATGTCTGGTCAGGATCAAAGACTGCGCCACATCTGGTACGGTTAATTCAACACCAGCAACAGCAGCAGCGGCAAATACGGAAGACACGCCGGGGACAATGATATACTTGATGCCATGCTGATCAAGCGTGCGCCGCTGTTCATAAAGTGCTCCATACAAAGAGGGGTCGCCGCTTTGCAGGCGCACCACAAATTGTCCGTCGGTGACCGCTTTAAGCATGATATCGGTAATCGTTTCGAGCGTTAAGGTTGCACTACCGTAGATGGTGGCCTCTGGCTTTGCGTGCTGGCACACATCGGGCGAGACCAGCGAATCAGCATATATAACGACATCCGCCCGCCCAATCAAGCGTGCGGCCTTTACCGTGAGTAAATCAGGGTCACCGGGTCCAGCGCCGATAAATGCGAGATGGGCCTCAGTTTCATTGGTTGCCAGTGGCATAGGGATTCCTCACAATCACAAGCGAAAAATAATCGAGTTTCTGTTTGCGTAATCGCGCCAGATCATATTCGATCTCTTCATGATCCGTACTACAGCGCCGTACGAAGACCGCGTGTTGGGCGAGATCTGACGCTTCCAGAACATCCAATACGGCATCAAAGACCGTATTGACTTTCAAAAGGACCACAGTATTAAAGAGGCGCAGCATCTGACGCAGATCACTAGAACCTGCTTGACCCATTACATAGGCCGCTGGGAGAATCGCCACCCGTTCGTCCCAGGCCGCCAGCGAAAGGCTTGCGGCAGCGGCAGCAGCGGTAATTGAAGAGATGCCGGGGATCACCTCTATACGAATTGCGGGTGCCTCTCTCCTCACCGCCTCAAGCAAGTACCCAAAGGTGCTGTAGAGCAGGGGATCGCCTTCGGTGGCAAAAGCAACATCCAGATCTGCCTGTAGATATCCAAGGATTTTTGTTGCGGCCTGTTCACGGGCCGACTGTGCTAATGCAGGGTCGCGCTGCATGGGAAATTGCACCTGCACCACTTCTTGCCATGTACGATCAAGGAGATGCTCAATAATGCCCCCGGCATAGCTTTGTCCCTGCGTACTGGTTGGCAGACAGATCACAGGACATGCACGTAATATCTGTTCAGCACGTAGCGTCAACAGGTCAGGAGCGCCGGGTCCTACTCCTACGCCGTAGAGCGTCCCTGACTTCTGCGATTTATTCTCAGCCATCGATCTCCTTCCTTTCTCCAACAGGTTGCTCGGGCCTCTGGGGGCGATGAGCCGTAAGCACAAACACGGGATTGAGCGCCGCAAAGCGGGTGACGTCAAGAATATTTTGCGTCCGTGCGATATTCACGAGCGTACAATCCACACCCCAATGAGCCCGTCGCAGGGAATTTGTGGCTTCGGAAAGATGCTCGAAGCTAGTAAGGTTCACAACCAGAACACCCTGTGGATGCAAACGCGCCATAACTTCCTCAAGAATGGCGCTCAGATCGCCACCGCTCCCACCTACAAAGACAGCATCTGGATCGGGCAAGCCGCGTAAGACCTGAGGCGCTCGCCCTGCCACAATCGTAACGTTGGTGGCATTGAAGTGCTGACAATTAGTTGCGATTGCCGCCAATGCTCCCGTATCACACTCAATTGCGTAGATATGCCCCAGGGTTGCCAGATGGGCCGCCTCAATAGCGACCGAACCAGTACCACTACCGATATCCCACAGCACCGTGTAGAGGTGCACTTCCAGATTGGCCAACGCGATAGCACGCACTTCGCGCTTCGTCATCGTATTGCTACCTGGGCGACGTTGGGCGAACTCTGCGTCAGGCAGTCCCAGGAGCACACGCGAACGTTTAGCGAACATCTTTCTCTCCTGCATAGCCAAGAATTCCACCATCAAAATCACACATCAGCACATCTACATCCAGTTTGTGTTTCACATACGCTTGCGAAGCCGAACGTGCTCGCTGACAGATCATATCAAAGACGCCATCGATGCCATGTTCCAACATCAACTCTTGAAAGTGCCGTGCGGTATTGGCTTGCAGCACTTGCGCGACGACCTCTTCGGACGCACCACAGGCTCTGGCAACGTCTGCCATGCTTTGCAGATCAACTCCTGCACCCGCTACATGGGTCTGCATCCGGCCATCACCTATCTTCGAGAGCTTGCCAACCATGCCAACCAATGTGACATGTTGAACGCCTTTGGTCGCACTATCGCGCAGAGCATAGCCAGTAAACTCGCCCATTTGAATGTACGCTTCTTCAGGCAACGTAATGTAGCGCCGCGCATACTTTTCGCTACGACTGCCCGTTGTCAATAAAAGATGCTTCTGGCTCCCACAGGCAATTGCGACATCGATAGCCTTGCTAATACTGGCTTTATAGGCTGCGGTCGAATAG
>JACDAE010000743.1 GCA_013695595.1 Ktedonobacteraceae bacterium
GCGAGGACCTTTGCTGCCATCGCCTGCGGAAAGTCGCTGCCAGTCGCCCGCTGCCAATTGTCGTGCTACCTGATCGACCCGCTTGCGCGAGCCTGCCACCTGGACCTTCTCCTTGCAGGCGACCGCCAGCGCGTAGGCTTGTGAACGTGTCTCTAAGCCTGCTCGCAGAGGACGATAACTTCCATAGACGCTATCACCAAGCACGAATCTCACAGCCAGACCCCCATCGAGTGTGCGCCAGAGCATCCGTGCCGCCAATTGCGGTTTGGTGGCAAAGCGCACCGAAGCGGGCACACCTGCTTCTCGACAGCGGTCGTGGTCGTTGATCCAACTTTTAGGCAAATACAATTCTCGATCAAGCAGTGTATGACCGGCCAGACTCGTATAGGTCAAAAAGACCCCGATCTGGCAATTTTCGATACGGCCTGCCGTGCCACTGTACTGTCGCTGCACACCAACAGATTTGGTTCCCTTTTTGAGAAAGCCAGTCTCATCAATGACCAGCATGCCATTGGCGTCCCCGATCATTTCGCTGACATGCTCACGCATCACATCACGTAAGTGCTCAGCGTCCCACATCGCTCGATCCAGTAAATACTGCCGTGGCATAGGGCGTGCTTTCTCCTGCTTCCTCCGCAAGTTGCCACCCATTTTTGCGTTCGATGGGACTCAGCAGTCCTTGCAAATCCCACGAATTGCGCAACGAGAGGTAGCTTGTAGCGAGCGGGAGTAAAATGTGCCTCCATTGAAGGAAGAAGACAAATTTTTCCCAACAAGGAGGCAGACATGACCAGTATCGCTGATTCTTCGGTGAGTATCCAAACCTCTTCGGAGTCTGTTCCCTCAACCCCCTGTTGGCTGGGGGAAGTCGTACTACTAGTCGAGCACCTGTGCAAGCAGGGGGTTCTTCCTGCCATCAATGAGCGCGTCCGCTTTGCACGACGGCGCTTCGGGCAGTACGAAATGATCGACTTTCTCGCGGTCCTCTTCGGCTACGCCATCAGTGGCGAACGTACCATCGAAGCCTTCTATGAACGGCTGGCTCCGTTTGCCGAACCATTCATGGCCTTGTTCAACCGAGAGCAGTTGCCCAGCCGCTCGGCGCTCAGTCGCTTTCTTACTAGCTTTCCTCCTGCGGCTGTTGAAGCTCTGCGCGCGCTCTTTTTGGAGGATCTGCTCGCCCGCCCACTCACCCGCATAGCGGCAGAGAGGCGAACTGCTGGACCGAGCAGGCGGACAGTGGGAAGTCTTCGACATCGATGGGACGCGTGAGGCCGCTCGCCAACGCCCCTTGCCGAAGACGGAGGATCTGCCCACTGCTCAGCGTCACCTCGATGAGGTCTGTGCTCAAGTGGCGTCATTTCCAGGCCGACATCATTTTGCTGTGTGTTCGCTGGTATCTGCGCTATTCGCTCAGCTACCGCGATCTGGAGGAGATCATGCTCGAACGGGGCCTGCATGTCGATCACACCACGATCTATCGCTGGGTCCAGAAATATGCTCCTGAATTGGAGAAACGCTGTCGACCCCATCTGAAGGCATGCAACGACTCCTGGCGCGTGGATGAGACATCCATCAAGATCAAAACGGTGTGGTTTTACTTGTACCGAGCTGTGGATTCCGCAGGGAACACGATCGAGTTCTTCCTCAGTCCAACACGGGACGCTGAAGCGGCCAAACGCTTTTTCTGTAAAGCGCTGCACTCTTTGACATTTTCAACCTCTCAAGTATGTCTGATCGAAGAGCACGTGGCTTCGCCCACACCTGTGCTTGACCCCGATACCACCATGTCAGCCCTCCGCGTCATCACTGTCGACAAGAACGCGGCGTATCCCAAAGCGATTGCTGTGCTCAAAGCCGCTGGTACCCTTCCCGAATCGGTCGAACTACGGCAAGTCAAATATCTCAACAATCTGATCGAGCAGGATCATCGGTTCATCAAACATCTGACGAAGCCTGGGATGGGCTTTTTCTCCTTCGAGACGGCATGGCGAACATTACAAGGATTCGAGATGATGAACATGATCAGGAAGGGACAACTGCAAGGTGTGGCAAAAGGAGATGTGAAAGGGCAAATTTTATTGATCGCCACGCTCTTTGGAGTCGCAGCATAAACTCAACAGTCAGAATCCCTTCCTCTTCATTTTGTCTTCCTTCACTTTCTTGCAACACAACCCCCAGGAGTTGGTCGGTGTACTCTTCGTGAATGACAACTTCGTAGACGACTTTATCACTCAATGTATATGAAAATGGATTAATCTTTTGCAAAGTCTATGAGACTCTGGTTAATTTCCTTGATAAGTGGATGCTGTGCATCAAGAACCTGTTGAGCGATTACAAGAGCCTGCTGTAGCAACGTTTTGGCTTCTGCGTTTTTCCCTTGCTTATGGTAAAGCAGAGCCAGATCAGCCAGGCTTTGGGCCGTATCTGGGTGCAAAGAGCCTAATTCCTGTTCACGAATGGTCAATGCACGTCTCAGCAAAACTTCGGCCTCTTGTATTTGCCCTTGATCTCGATAGAACATAGCTAAGTTATGCAAACTAGTTGCTGTACTTGGATGGGAAGGACCAAGTTTCTCTTCACAGATAATCAGAGCTCGCTGATAAAGCGGCTCTGCCTCACTATATTTCCCTTGTGCTCGATAGGCCAGAGCCAAGTTATTCAGGCTGGTTGCTGTGCTTGGATGGGAAGGGCCAAGTTTCTCTTCACAAATAGCTAATGCTCGCTGATAGAGTGGCTCCGCTTTTTCATAGTGTTCCTGCTTGCGATACAGCGTCGCTAAATTGTTTAAACTTGCCGCCGTACTTGGATGAGTAAGGCCAATTGTCTGCTCACGCGTACTCAAGGCGCGTTGAAAAAGCGGTTCCGCCTCCTCATATCTTCCCTGAAGCCCGTACAGAACCGCCAGATTGTTGAGTGCCTGGGTCGTGTCGAGATGGATAGGTCCCAGTTCCTGCTCACAAGTAGCTAATGCACGCAAGTAAAGTGGTTCCGCTTCTTTGTATCTCCCCTGATAATTGTAAAGGGCAGCCAGCGTATTCAGGCATTGAATAGTATCGGTGTGAATGGGACCAAGTTCTCGCTCACAAATAGCCAGACTCTGCAGATAGAGCGGTTCCGCTTCTGAGTCTTTCCCCTCATACTCATAGAGCAAACCACGATGCATTCTACTCAAGGCTGTCAGCGGATGAGATGATCCTTGTTCTCGCGTGCAAACGACAATTGCACGTTCATAGAGAGGCTCCGCTTCACGATAGCGTGCTCGATCTCGCAGATAGTTTGCAGTCTTCAAAAGAAACTGTGACACGTCTGGAAATGCATCTTGCCAGCGTTCGCTCAAAGCTGCGCCAACCAGGGCGTGAGACAGCAATTGGCCGCACCATGCCCACTGCTCCACAGTCAAGCGCGTTAACCGATCGGCAGGGAAAGATTGGTTCACGAGTTGGATAATACGCTCAACCCATGCCTTCTGCACCATTTCCGGCAAGCTTTCTTGTATAATAGCCTGGACCAGTCGATGCATAGTCAGGATTTTTGCCTCTCCTTGCCGATGCATCAAAGAATACGCGAGAAGGTCTTTGATGGCTGCCTGATAATGCCAGGGATGGGAAGTCAGAGCCAGGAAGCGTGACCCCAGCAGCTGTGCGCCGTTGATCAACAACTGTTCAGGAATAGCATCTGGAGCAAGAAAGGAACATGCACAAAGCAACTCTATCGCCTCCAGATTGCGCTGCTGTATTTTTTCAAAGGCCAGAGTGAATGTTTTGAACACTGATGCAGGATAGTCCGAATGTTTGTCGGGTTCGTTTAGAAGCGTAACCGCAGATGATTGATACAACGTCCAATAATCTGCCAGACTACATTGAGTTTCTTCAATGTAAGCTCCTGCCTGATCAATGGCTAAAGGAAGACCATCCATTGCTTCAACGATGGATTTTGCCAAGGCAACTTCTTGCATCGATGCAACGTTTAGCGATGCACCGGGGAGGATCCGCCCTGCTCGACGCAGCAAAAGTTGAGCACCTTCCTGCACCGTCATTCGTTCCATCGCGAGCGGTTGGGCAATAGTTCCCAGTGCCTGCATCCGTGTTGTGAGCAAGAGCGATCCTGAGTGTTGTGCAGGCAAGAGAGGTTGGATGAGTGTTCGTTCTTCCAGGTTATCAATGATCAGCAACCAGTCCCGATGGCTCATCAACCAGCGTATGACAGACGCGACGATTTTCTGTTGATCGGCTTCGTATTGCGCTGAGAGGGATAAGAGGGTTGCAATCGATGTATAACTCTCAAGCATACTTTCAGAAGTCTCTGCATCGATCCAAAAAAGGGCAGAATAGTGCGGTGCGTGCCGATAAGCATATTCGATAGCTGTTTGTGTTTTCCCAATGCCTCCCATCCCACTTAAAGCAAACGACTGGGTAAGGACTGCGGCTCTATTTTGACGGAGGAGATTGTGGAGATCCTTCAGGAGTTCGTCACGTCCAGTAAAGAAACGATTGCGCGGATAGGGAATAGTCCAGTACGGTGAAACTGCCGTGAGGCTTGCCTCCAATAGATGACGCGTATCCTGGTCGTTCAAGCTCAACTGACGCGCAATTTCAAGGACCATTCCCTTTGTTTCTGGTAAATGATCTCCGCGTTCCCAGGCCCAGACGCTGTTATAGTGTATACCAAGCTTCTCGGCAAGTTGACGCTGTGTTACCTTTTTGCCCTTGCGGTAGTTTTTCAACAGCTCACCAAAAGGAGCTTGAAGGAAATGAGTTCCTTCCATAAATAAGTATCCTCTTTCAAAAGTATTTAGCACAAGAGAGAAAGATGAAACCACTTTATTGTACCAGAAAAATCACACCTAAATTGTGATCGGGACCATGTATGCTTTGATTAGAGCTATGACGGCTTCAATTAGTTTGAGTTGTTGTTAGTACTAGAGTATCTATGAGGAGTATCACATGTCTCTTTGTCTTAAACGCAAGGTCAGTTCAACTAGTTTGCAGAAAGGATGACCATTCATGTTTAACACCTTCTGTCAGTATTACCGATATCGGCCCTTCTGGAACAAACTTATTGCCCTCATTACCCTTGTAGGTGTGCTTGGTTTTTTCTCTGTGCACGCAGAACCAGCCCACGCGGCGGCCAGGCCGTCTCCGGCGTTCCCATCCGTTGACCAGTTCTATGGAGTTCACCCTGTTGTCCATCAGCAAACGCTAGCCGAAATAGCCTATGCCGCTGACAAAGTGCAGCTTTCTACTGAATATGGACAGAAGGTGCTCTCAGGCCGGGAAACGCTCGTGAATTTTGAGACCCACTATCGCGCTTTCATGACCAAATGGCACCTGGGCAATGTTGCCAACCTGCATACAATGCTGACGCGAAGCGCCGCGCGTTTGCAGTCAACCGCGGGAAGGCTAACCAGGCTCCAGTATCCCCCGGCGGCTGGTGGTTCGGCTGTACCATACCAGGCGTCAGTGGGTGCGGCACAATTTCCGGAGGAAAGTTGGAACTGGTGTGGGCCAGCCACGCTTGCGACGACATTAGTGGAAGATAGCTTTGCCTGGCCCGGAACCAACTCCTATAGTGGCTTTACCCTGAGCTACAATCCATATGTGGTATCCCAACCGTCGAGTCTGGCCACGCCTGATGAATTGTGGCTGGCCCAACACGGAGTCATAAATGGGGACACGTACAACAATGGCACCAGTTTCAGCCAGATGCTCACAATGCTCAATAACTTTGTGGGTGGCAAAGGCGGCTGGTATGCTACGGAATGGCTCAGTGGATCTTTGGCGAGCCAGGTCGCGGATTTTCAGGGGAAGGTTGTATCCGACATTGGGACTGGTTGGGATATCCCCACCGGGATCGATATTGGGGCTGGCAGTTTTAATTCGCTGCCCGGCTATCCCTATAATCACTCCGAGATTCTCCATTGGGTGCCAGTCACCTTTATCAGCAGCGATCACAACACCACTTATTACTCCGACCCCGTCTACGGTGCGCCCGCGTATTCGGGCTGGTCTGTTCCAGCCCCATATGAGCATACATCCACGAGTAATCTGGTGTGGTATGCAATGGGCATCCTGTGGTAAGGGCTACATATCATAACCAGCAGCGTGAGCTATAACGAGCAGAAAGGAGTGCACCCGAGCACGATCACTTATGTTCGGGTGCTGCATAATAAACCGATGAAATACTGGAATGTTTGTCTGTTTGTCTGCATTGCGTTGGTGTTGATCAGCTGCTCCAATGGGCAAACAGGGGGAATGCACGCAGCCACTCCTGCCAAAGCGTCTCCCACGGTGCCTATGCTGCTCCCTTCCCCCAGGCCTACGACCTTCAAAGTGAGCCTGACCCCCTTATCGATGCAACAGGCATGGGGACAGGTCCATATCAGCCAATTCTCCCTCGATCTGGGAGATCGGTACTTTGCGCCCGATGCGCAGCATAACGGCATGACTGATGACGACCAGATCTGTGGGAGCACATATACTATGCGGTCTCAAGCTGGGAACTGGTCACGGGATAGCGAGTCGATTGGACTCATCAACGTGCATACTGGCCACATCACGCTCCTCGCCACGATGCCCGCAGGCTATAGCCTTATGGCATGCACGGTTACTGGACCTTGGGTGATCTGGTCGCAAACCTATGGGAACACCTTTGAAAGTGATGCTGCGCGCTGGATCCTCAAAGCACTCAATCGGCAGACCAGGGAGGTACGTCTGCTCGATCAGGGCCACGGGTCGGATGGACAGCATCCTTCTGTCTCCATCCGACCCGAGCCGTATGCTAGCAACGGTCGCGTGGTCTGGACCACATACTCACAAAATACGCCTGGGGCGACCCAATCGGAGATGTATACCTTTGCCACAGGCATGAAAACCGTGCTTGCGCCCCAAACGTCCGGCCCACGGATCTCCTGGCCCTGGATCTCTTGGGGAGATGGGGTCGGGAGGGCGATAGTGTTTGAGAATCTGGAGACCGCGCAGCAGGTACATCTGCCGATGCAATATCCCCCAACCACCGCAGCGTTTGCTGGGACATCTTTTGTCTATACCAATAGCGATTACTCCCAGGTAACCTGGGTACCCTCGATCCAGGCGCAACCTATGGGTTCCTATGTTATTGAGAACAAACAGACGGATGGGAGTGACTTTGATGAGTTTCCTACGCTCAACTCGCGCTTGATCTCCTGGGTGGGTCCTAATGTCTGGCTGGTATTTGATCGGAAGCTACAGCATCCGGTGAAGATCGCAATTGGCGAGCATGGGTTTGCTGGCTTTATTAGTGGCCATTACCTGGTGGCATCACCTCCTCTCACGGAGGCGGAATATCAGGCCCAACACCAGGGACTACCATATCACCATGTGATGCAGGTCATTGATACCAACACCTTGCCGTAGCTTGACCGTGTTTGAATGACTTCAGAGAACATAATCGTGTGTCTCAAAAAATTAGGGTAGCAGACTTTATAAAAATGCACAATGGGCAAGCGCTATACTCTGCCTTTTGTAGCGTTTAAGTTGGAGGAAAATCGTATGACCACTCGTACTGCTGATCGAAAGAGCGACCTTTGCCGTCGCTCTTTCCACCTATGGAGGATCAGGTCAATTGTTCTCGCTGTAGTACTCCTGATCTCCTACTTCTTCATCTCAACTCCGCCACAGGCCAGAGCCGCCAGTCTTTCACCGATCGGGTGGACGAACAGTTACTACCTCGATTCGGCAATGGCGAACATGAATGGGGGAGATCTTCAGAAGACCTTTTCTGCATGGGGAACGGCTGAAGCGAAGAATGACAATGCAGTGGCTACCTCCCGAGGGGCATGTACAAATGGACAATATACCATGTATGTCATGATTGACTACGGACAACCGTTCTCTACATATATCTCTACATTTGGAACCGCCCCTGACCAATCCTGGAGCCAGGCTCAAAACATCGCTCTTGCCTATGCCAAAAGTTGGTACAGTGCATCCTATAGTTGCTTCAGACTTCATCTAGCAATGGGGGTCAACAATCAGATATGTCTCAACTGGGCAAGCACAAACAATACCGATCCCTGTGTATCCACAGCAGGGAATGCACTTGCGCAGGCAGTCGAATCCGCAAATGCAACACTCGCTTCCCTTGGATATAGTTGGCAGGTAGACATATCTGGTGGCATAGATGCTGAAAGTGATCCAGGCTTCGGCTCCTACTCAACAACGCTCGGATTCGTCAATGCCTATAACACAAAGATCAACACGTATACGACCAAGTACCAACTCTATGATTTTGGTGACGCGACCCATTCCTGTAATCTGGACTGGTCGTGTGATCCAAGCAGCAGAGTCTATAACATCGCCTGGAGTATCGGGTACGATTATCCCTTCCCCGAAGCGTATTCTACAGGTCAGAACTCCAACTGGTTAGGCGTCTCACAGTATTCTTCGCGTACCAGTAACCCTATTCAATACAGCATAGTCATGCTGGATGCTAGCCAGGCGTACTGCTCGGACACAGCGTGCTGGCAGGATTTCGCGAATAAGAACGGTACCTGGATACAGGGAGGCGTTCTCGCGGGATCGGCACAATTGCCACTGGAGTAAGCGCTGGAGTACCCGTAGATATCCCTTGCCCTATCCCAACGAGAGGGTTGAACGAGAAGAGTATCACAATTTCGAGGAGAACCAATCATGAGCAAACACGCACGTCCCTTAGGAGGACAGACCAGAAGAGAAATCATAAGAAGGCGCACGAATGCACGCTTGACACGCTGGCTAAAAACCTCTCTTCTTGTTGGTTGTTTTCTTGCTGCACTGGCAGTATTGACCATTTTCACGTTCGCCAGTGCTTCGGCGCAATCGGTCCCCAGGCCCTCAGCGGCAAAACAGCAGTTGATAGAGTCGCAGGCTCGCTGGCATGCGGTCGTGGATCAGAAACACGCCCCCAAGGGGACAGATTCTATCAATTCCTGCCCGGTGGATCTCCATCACGCTATGGTAATCAACCGTCTGACACCTGCGCAGATAGCGGGGATGCACCACACGTACGCAAGTTTTGCCAGTGTGATCTCGGTTGAGAACAAGCCCTATTACATTTTCGGTGAGGATGGAAAGTTTGTTGTGCAGGCGTTGGCGCTCGATCCCTGTCAGGCAAATCTGATTCAGCAGCAGAAGAATACGCAGACCTTCCAGGCTCCCCAACAAGGAGATTTGATCATCCAGTCCGTTCAAGGAGATCTGGTTACCTATCAGGCTTCTTCGGGTGCGATCGGCATCTTTAACTTCGTCACCGGGCAGTTTCGGTAATCGGCGGGTCACTGGCCTGGCTGTAGGCATCCATTAGAAAAGATCAGTGGTTTGAGGAGCGTAAAGCTTCTCAGACCACTGGAGAAAGAAAAACAACAATGTCTAGAAAACTTTTGCTGATAAGCTTCTCCGTACTTCTGATGCTCATCCTGGGGTTTGTGACGATCCCGGCAAACGTTGCTCATGCTGATACTTGTAATGGTCCATGTGGTCAAGATCCCGTGCAGGCTGGTTGTACGTCTTCGCAGTACATACTTGCCAGCAAGGACTTTATGGCTCAGAACGAAACATGGGAGATTCGATTAAGGAGCACCCACTCCCAAAGTGCGGCCTGTGTCAACAGAATATGGGCATCGCTCGTACTTAAGTCCGGCAGTAACCATAATCTCTACAACAGCAGCGACATACAAGTGTACACAACCTTCCAGTATGATATCCTCCCCTCAAGTCACTTTGGCAGTGGGGCTACACAAACATGCTTATTTTTAGCAACAACTTTGCCTGTGCGCAGTACGATGGCAATGGGATCTCTCCACCTCCAACGGCCTGCTTTAGCAATTAACGCAGGTCTGTTCCTGATACACCCAGGAGGATATGGCAGAACGTGTTAGCCTGGATCATAGGGAAAGTAAACAGAGCGGCGAGAGATGTGCCACTCTGTTTACTTCTTTTATGAAATGGGTCAATACTCAAGGGTTTTGGCACACCTCATCAGCAAAAGCAGGATATGCTTTCTGCCAGTGCTGTCGGAAAGCGAGGCAGAACGGCATTCGCAATACCCCTGGTCTACTGGCGGGTTTTCCAAGAGTGATAATTGCGTCTGTGTTTTGCAAGCGAAATGTGGCTCATCCCCAGAAAAAGTGAGCTTGTTTGCTTTTGAGTGAGGAAAGGATCAAGAGAGAAGCAAAGACCCACGGGATGCGCAACGAGGTGGTAATCAGCGTGGAAAGTGAGAACGTTTGTAGGAAAAAAGGGGAAAAACTGGAAAAACAGACAAAAATGTGTCTCCTTAAAAGGAAGTAAAATCCCATGTCCTAAGAAGGAGAATACAAACAGTATGACACACGCTTCCGTTCACATCCAGAGTGCTCCCGACTCCGTTCCCTCACTTCCTTGCTGGTTTGCTCTCGGTGGCCATTGTGGCCCACTGCTTCACGACCTCGGGTTTGCTCACCACTCTCGAACACCAGGTCCGGTTCGCCCGTCCGCGCTTCGGCACGTATGAGGTGCTTGATTTTGTGGTGGTGCTTCTCGGATATGCCATCAGTGCAGAGCCAACCCTGCTCGCCTTTTATGACCGACTCACCCCTTTTGCGATCCCCTTCATGGCCCTCTTCAATCGCCAGAGGCTCCCGCATCGTGCCACGCTCTCTCGCTTTCTGGCCGCCCTGGATCAGCCGTGTGTTGAGGCACTTCGCGTGCTCTTTCAAGATGACCTCATCACCCAGACGGTTCAGACCTTTCCACCGGGTGGACTCTGAGACCGTCAGGGCCAGCACTGGCTCATCACGGATG
>JACDAE010000752.1 GCA_013695595.1 Ktedonobacteraceae bacterium
GTAGGGGTGCCCTTTAGAAACCCGGTTTCTGCGTGATATCCGCGTGATTTCATCCTGGTTGAACATCTGGTTTCTCGCGTTGGACCAGTTTCTGTATTTCTTCAAACATTGTTTCGACATCGCCAAAGGAACGATAGACGCTGGCGAAGCGGATATAGGCGATTTTATCCATGGTGCGCAGGCGGTCCATGACCAGTTCGCCGATGACGCTACTGGGGAGTTCCTGTTTGCCAAAGCGGTAGAGTTCTTGCTCGATCTCCTCGACGGCATTTTCGATTTCGCCGGCGGGTAGAGGACGTTTCTCGCAGGCTTTACGAATGCCCATGGAGAGTTTCTGGCGATCAAAGGACTCGCGCCGCTGGTCACTTTTGATGATCATGAGGTGAAATTTCTCGACGCGTTCGTAAGTACTGAAGCGGCCTTTACACTGTTCGCATTCACGCCGCCGATGGATGGCGTCGCCGATATCGCGCGAGTCTTTGACACGAGACTCGGTGCCGCTGCAAAATGGACATTTCATGGGAAAAATCGCCTCTCCAGAGAATAGCAAGCTGCAAAAAAGGTTGGTAGTCGGGTGTTGTTCCTGGCAAGCCTTCGGGTTGAAGGTATAGGAAGGACATACGTATTTTAGCACAGATTTCTGTACATGGTGAATGGTATGAGGAAAGAGAGGCTCTTGCGAAGACACTTTAGCTTGCTCTAGCCCCTTGGAGAGCGGTTTTGATGGGACCGCTCAATCCCCGCTGGTTCCCCCAGATTGTGTATGCATAGACGGGAGCATAAAGAGAAGTTGGGCTTAATGCCGGGCTGTCTCTATAAGTCCCCGGTTAGAGCTGTGGGCTTCCCGATTATGGAGAATGCCAGCAGCCTGTTTCTGCTCAGTTTGATCCGTCTGTAAGGGACCCGAAAGAGTCGGGACGGTATTGGTCGGAGGTGTCACTTGCCCTTGCAGATGAGGGTGTATTTTTCCTATGTAGCCTGAACGTAGGCGTGATCCCTCCCTCCAATATGCGTACCAATAAGGACCATGCCCCTGACCATTACGGCAGGTGCTACACGATGCCTTGCCACATTTACGGTATTGCAACTGATAGGTGATGTGTTGATCACTTGGTATAACTGTCATGAACCACTTACCCTTCCACAAATCTAAAAACTTGAACCTCTACGTAGACACCAACAATATCATACCATCATTTCGTGAACATTGTATGAATTTGTCCTTACCAAACATGAAACAAAGTTCATAATGTTGCAAGAAATTGTCTAAAAACGTTTGTTTCGATAACAGCCTTTTCATTAACAGCATCTCTATAAAGTAAGACGTAAGCTTGTTCTAAGATAAAAAGACCCTTTTTGGGGAAGTGGATGCCAGTATGGGAACATTTTGCCTATATTCTGTCTCTTTTTCTTGCCGTATTTAAAACAACGATTCGTCATAAGAATATTTACCTATTTTTGTGATGTGATTGGAATGTTTGTATTTGTAAACGGTCTCTATGGATATGTTCTAGATGGTATAATAAAAATCGCTACCCATTCTTTTCTGCGGAACGTGTTGGTTGACGTTGAGGAATTGTGTTGTAGGTCTGGAAAAAGGAAGCGAATTATGCAGATTATTATCAAAGGTAGACAGATGCAAGTGACGCCGCAGTTGCGGCAGCGTATTGAGCGTAAAGTGCAGCGGCTTGCGCGTCTGATTGATGAGGACGCGCGAGTTGAGGTAACTGTATCGGAAGAGCAGACGCGTAGTGCGCGTGATCGCTATTCGGTGCGGCTTGCCCTTGCCGGAGCGACGCATCCTGTGCGTAGTGAGGTGAGTGCATTAAATGCCAGTACTGCGCTTGACCTTGCGTTGGATAAAATTGTAGCGCAACTGGGTCGTTACAAGCAGCGTAAAAGTACATTGAGGCGGCATACGGCTGCTCGTGTGCTCTCTCTTTCGCGTTCAGGTCAACTGGCGGTGTTTGATGAAGAGCCAGATGAGCGGGAAGAGTTTGATGAGGCTGCGGTAAATGATGAGCGCAATGAGGAGATCTGGTCGCGGATAACGGAGATTCGGCGTTTGCCTGCGAGACCGATGGATGATCAGGAGGTGATTGCGGAGATGGAGAAGACGGGAGTTGCGTTCTATGCATTCTTTAATGCAGAGGTGAATGGCGTCAACGTGATGTATCGGCTGGATGATGGTAGCTATGGATTGTTGGTGCCTTCGGTAGGATAGATCCCTTGCGAGGGGAGCAGGATACCTGGAATGGGTATCCTGCTTTTTTTATGATAGACCGATTTCAAATTGCCATGGTTGCAGATGTTCGTGTTCAAATTGAGCGAGAGGGTCAATTGCGCGGATCGTTAGTGCCCGTGCATCAGGTGATGGGAGGGGACGGAAGCGGGCGTTGCCCTGGTAGACAGCATTATTGGAACCACCGGAAAGTTCTGGGCGAGCAAGCAATATGCCGCCGCGTTCACCTGTCCATTGGGTACCTATGTCGTCTTGCAAAGAAAAAATGATGCGAGGGACGAAAGCGAAGCCAGCACGAAAAGGAGTTCTCATCCAGAGATAGTGGAGTTCGAAGTGGGTCTGGTAGTAGTGCAACTGATGTAATATCAGCGTCATGCCCTGTTGCTTCTGTTCCAGTTCCAATGTGACTTTGCGCAGAGGTTCATTGCGTGTGGGAGACGATGAGCGTTCCTGAGTCTGGAATTGTGGAGCGGCAACGACTACAGGGGAACGAGAAGCCAACTCCAGTGCTTGAGGCGAAAAAGGAGTTGCGTCATGAAGAATTTCATTACACAGTTGTAGACAATCGTCGCAGATGTACGCCGCCCCTGGTCCTGCTACCATGCGCCGAACTTCTGAGGAGCTGCGACCACAGAACGAGCAGCGGGCCAATGACCGATCAAAACTCATAAAGCCTTCCTTTTAGGTAAACCAGCAAATCAGCCTTTCTTCTGTATACGCAATGCAGCGACTGCTTCCGTATGTAAGCCTAAACGTTCGAGTTGGGAGGCGTGAGCTTCCCATTCCAGAGAGTCGTCTAAAGGTGTGAGTCGCGTTGAGACCTCCGGCGCGGCTGTTGCAACGTGCAGATCGGCAGCGTCAGTGATCCCGATATGAGTTTTGCCATTGAGCACAGGAGGTTCTTCTTGAGCCGTGAGCAAGCTTTCTCCGGCTCCATACTTGCGTTGTAAGGCCAATTCTATTAGATGATCGGCAAAGTGTGGATTTTTAGGTAAAAGTGAACCATGCAGGTAGGTTCCGTAGGTATTGCGGTAGATCGCTCCTTCATTGGAGTCTTCCGCGTTATTGCCATACCCTTTCAGAACCTTGCCCAGTGGTTTTGCTGTGCCCAGATAGGTACGCCCGCCGTGGTTTTCAAAACCAACAAGTGTCATACCATGCCAACTGATAGCGATATCGCCAATGCAGCGGGGTTGCTGGGGGCCTTTAGAGATCGTCCAGGCATCGAACACACCGAGACCTCGCATATCGGGACCATTGGCTGGACGATAATAGTTCGCCAGCAACTGATAGCCACCGCAGACTGCCAGGACTGGCATATCGTCTTCAATGGAAGCCCATAAACCGATACCCTTAATCTCATAGAGATCCTGGGAGACGGGAGCTTGTTCACGATCCTGTCCACCGCCGATAAACAACATATCATATTCATCTGGAGCCAGGGCATCGCCGATACCCAGGCCGACTACACGTAACTTAATACCGCGTTGTTGGCAACGACGGCGTAAAGTGACAATATTACCACGATCTCCATACAAGTTGAGTTGATCTGGGTAGAGGTGCCCCAGTGTCAGTGTGAGAGGAGTAGCAGGACTGGTCATTACGCGTCACGACCTTCCCAGTAGTGTGGTGTCAGTCCACGCTGCTCTAACTCACGATGAACTTCTAACAAGCCAGTATACGTTGGTACAATAAATAAAGTTTCGCCAGGAGGAGTCTGCTCAAGCGCACTATCCAGCGCTTTCTTCAGCCCATAATTCCGGGTGATCGAAGGTTGGGCTTCCGGTGCGTGCGGTTTTGGTTTTGAACGTGAAGCGTGCACTGTTTCGGTCCGTGCTGCTCGCAGGGCCAGAGGTGGCACGATCGTCATGGCATTCTCCGCAAAACCAGCATATTTCAGGCAGAGGGCCAGATCAAGGGCACGCGTGCCAGCGACAACCAGCGTTTGTGTCAGGTTAACGGCGCGTGCAAAATCCACGTCCCAGATCCAGGAAATATCGCGGCCATCGGCTGTGTTATCATTCAGGACGAACAGAATGTGGCGTGGGACTTCCTGGCTAAAGAGGGTACGGAGCACTTCATTGAAGCTCGTCGGGTTCTTTGCCAGGAGCAGGCGTATAGTGCGTCCTTCAGCCTGGATGCGTTCGCCGCGCCCGAACACGGGCTTCGACTGCTCGATGCCGCTGGTGATCGGTTCCCAGTCCATATCCAATGCCAGGGAAGCCGCAATCGCTCCGAGTGCATTATAAATATTGTAAAGACCTGGGAGTGGGAGAACGACTTCGTGCTCTTGTGTAGGGGTCGCGACCTGGATGTGTTGGCGGTCAAAGCTCTCCTGAATAACATGGAGGGCACGAATATCAGGTTGAGGGCGTTGCAAGTCGCAATTAGAACAATGGTAATGGCCCATATGGCTATAAAAGCGTGCATCATAGATAAATTCGCCGCCGCAACGGGGGCAGGTGCGTGTATCCTGAATCTGATAACGGAGTTGAATATCGGCTTGTGTCAGTTGATTTAATGAGAGATCATCGATACCATAATAAAGTATTTTGCCAGGGAACGACTCACCCAGAAAGGCTATGCCAGGATCATCAGCATTGAGGATCAGCGTCGTGGTTTCGGGAAGTTCGCTGATTGCTTTACGCCAGATGGCAGCAACGCTATCAACTTCGCCATAGCGGTCGAGTTGATCGCGAAAGAGGTTCGTAAAGACGAGAATGCGTGCGGAGAGCGCCTTGATAAGATGAGGGAGGGCGGCCTCATCGATCTCCATGATCGAGATGGCGTGCCCAGAGCGGCGTAAACGTCCGCTGGGTTGGGCGCGAATGACGAGAGAACTGGCGATGCCACGCATAAGGTTGGAGCCTTCGCGGTTGCGCCAGACGCGTAAGCCACCATCGCGTAGGATGGCGGAGATGAAGCTGCTCGTTGTGGTTTTGCCATTTGTGCCGGTGACAAGGACGCTGCCAAATTCCAACTGGGTAGCCAGATGTTCAACGATATCGGGATCGACACGTTGTGCGACGATGCCAACGATGCTGGTACCACCGCCCACATGGAGGCGGCGACTGAGAGCGCCCGCTGTGCGACCAGCGACCACGGCCAGACCAGCCCGCAAAGAAGATTGTCTTTTCTTTCTTTTGCGGCGACGAGGAGCAGGTGGAGTTGAATTCACCACAGGTCTATCTTCTATAGGTGAATTCTCCTGCGAAACAGGTAGTCTTTCTTTTGGCATACTATGCGGTCCCTTCGAGTTGGCGCTCCTATATTTTTCCACTATAGTATTGGAAGAATAGCATGCATGTCCTTGCAGGTCAAGATAGAGGATGCCAAAAGACTCTTTGAGAAGATATATTTACAGGCAGAAAAATCTGCGGGAAAGTATGGCTTGCATACTTGTGATAAAATACGTCCGACATTGCCGTATGAAATTTCCGCATCGGAAAGCGTGTGGTGTCAAAGAAAATATTATGCGTATCACGTAATAAAAAAGGTCGAGAACGAATGACAAAGAAACTAGTGATTGTAGAATCGCCGGCTAAAGCTAAGACGATAGAAAAATTTCTGGGTCGTGATTACACGGTCCTGGCTTCGATGGGCCATATTATCGACCTGCCTAAGAAGGGCCTGGGTGTCAACACACGCAAGGATTTCGAGCCGCAGTATGAGGTGATTGAAAAGAAAGATCGCCTGATTAATGAGCTGAAGGCCGCGGTAAAACGTGTTGACGAGGTCTATCTGGCACCTGACCCGGACCGTGAAGGCGAGTTTATTGCCTGGTCGCTGAAAAATACCCTGGGACTCCAGAATCCACACCGTGCCGTTTTTAATGAGATTACCAAACGAGCGGTACAAGAGGCAATCAAGAAACCACGTGAAATTGATGAAGACCTCTTTAATGCTCAGCAGGCGCGTCGTGTCCTTGATCGCCTGGTTGGATATAAGATCAGCCCATTGCTGTGGCGGCGTATTCAATCAGGCACCAGCGCCGGGCGTGTGCAGTCGGTCGCGTTGCGTTTAATCTGTGATCGCGAGGCAATCATCCAGGCGTTTGTGCCGGAAGAATATTGGAGCATCACAGCGACGTTGAGCAAAGTGAAGCAGTTAGAACGCTTCGAGGCGCAGTTGATCAGCCGATTAAAAGATATCGCATCCCTGGCCAGTGAGGATGGGGCTGAGAATGGAGAGGTCGCGGCCAGTGAGGGAGCGAATGGGGCCGATGGCGGCAAGGGAGCAAAGGCGAAGGCGGAGAAGGGGCGTATAAAAGTCACCTCTAAAGAAGAGTCCGATACCATCCTGGCCGAATTGCAGGGTGCGACGTACAGTATTCTGAAATATGAAGAGCGTGAGCAGAAACGCCAGCCGTACCTGCCATACACGACGAGTACCATGCAGCAGGACGCATCGGTGCGGCTCTACTTTAAACCAAAGAAAACCATGAGTCTGGCGCAACAGTTATACGAAGGTATTGAGCTGGGCGAGCGTGGTCATCAAGGTCTGATCACGTATATGCGTACCGACTCAACGCGTATCTCGGATGAGGCGCAGGCGAGCGTCAAGCAGTATATCAACAATGAATTTGGGCAGCCTTATGTAGGGCCAGGCCGTACGGGCAAGGTCAAGGCCACCACGCAGGATGCGCACGAAGCCATTCGACCGACCGATGTCACATTGACGCCGCAGAGCGTGAAGGCTCATCTCAGTGCTGACCAGTTCAAGCTCTATAACCTGATCTGGCGTCGTTTCGTTGCCAGTTTTATGGCACCGGCGATCTTCGATACCGTGCGCGTCGATATTGTCGCAAAACAGTACGTTTTCCGCGCGACCGGTTCTAATCTCAGGTTTCCCGGTTTTTATGCCGTGTGGCCGCGTGAGGAGGACGAGAAGCTGTTGCCAAAGATGCAAGTTGGTGAAGCGCTTGATCTGCATGCGTTAAAGCCCGAACAACATTTTACGCAGCCACCACCCAGGTTTACGGAAGCAAGCCTGATTAAAGAGCTTGAGGAGCAGGGGATCGGGCGTCCAAGTACCTATGTGCCAATTATCAGTACCATTCAGGATCGTGGGTATGTGGAGCAAGATCAGCGTCGTTTCGTGCCAACGTGGCTAGGGGCGACCGTGAACGAGGTTATGAACAAACATTTTCCCAATATCGTCGACACGGGCTTTACGGCTGGTATGGAGCGGGAGTTGGATGATGTTGAGGAGGGAAGGCGCTCCTGGACCGAGTTTCTGCACAGCTTCTATAGTGATTTTAAAGAGACCATGAAGAAGGCTGAGACTGAGATGAACCGTGTGCAGAAGCCTTTGGAAGAGATGGAGGAGACGTGCCCTGATTGTGGGCGGAACCTTGTCATTCGTACGGGCCGCTTCGGACGTTTTATCTCATGCTCAGGATTCCCAGAGTGCAGCTATCGGCGTTCAGTGGTGAACAAGACGGGTGCAATCTGTCCGCTCTGTCAAGGAGATCTGGTAGAACGTAAGACGCGGCAGAAGAAGCGTGTTTTCTATGGATGTGGTAATTATCCAACGTGTAACTTTGCGATCTGGGATAAGCCAGTACCTGAACCTTGCACGAAGTGTGGGGGGCTGATGGTGGTGACGCGCCCAGGGCAGGATCCTGTTTGTTATCAAGAGGTAATCGTGCCGCAGCGTAGTGCGGAGGAGAAGCCACTCCAGAATGGCGAGCAGAAAGCGACGCGCAAGCGAGTTGTGCAGGCAGAGAGCAAGCCAGCCAATGGAACGACCGCGAAAGCGACACGTAGCGTGGCAACACGTAAAAAAGCGACCGGGGAAGTGACGGGGCTGGATAGTACTTCTGGTGTGGGAAAAGAGAAGATTGTACGGAAGACCGCGACTACTACAAAACGTGCGCGTACCACAACGACTGCCAAAGCAAGCGGAAAGACACCTAAGGCGGCGAAAAAAGTCACGAAAAAGACATAGAACATTGTGTGGTTGACATCTACATTTACGTAATAACTGTATTGGTAGAAATAAAGGGGCCACATTAGCATTGTCTAGCCATTGAGCACATCCCGGTTGAGGGTGAGCAGAAGCATAGCAACAGTCAACGTGGCCTCTAACATTGATTGAGAAAAGAGATTGTATTAGTACAATCTCTTTTCTGCTTTTACGAGAAGAGAAGGGCTATTGCTGTGGCTGGCCTTCTCCAAGGATCTTGCTTACCGTCTCGCGTTTGATGCGATAAGCCTGTCTTTTATTCATATGCGGCAGGACAATAGCCTCAAGTGCCCCTTGCTGGACCCAACGTCGTACGGTTGTGCCGTCAACGCGAAGAAGTTGGGCAACTTCTGAAATGGTCATAAGATCGCTCATTTGTTTTTACTCCTTGTTAGAAAATCGACGTTTGTGTGTGTAGCTTTCTCTATAAACTGTGCTTTCTTCCTGAGTAGATTAAGCAAATGTTTCACGAGGAAGCGATACACTAACTTTATGTCATATTGTATAACAATATATATATTTTGTAAAGTGGCAGTGCAAGGATAGGGAAAACAAGAGAGGTTTTGGACGTATGGGGGCGAACGGAACAAATTATCCATGCCTGTACTTGATAGATGTACCTTCGTTCCTGGATGTTCTATTGGTTTACCGCTATATATTATGTGAGATGCGCATTAGTAACATCTGATATACTTTGTTATTGGCTATATTATCGAGAAACACGGTGCTTTGAGTAGGAAATAATTTATGTGGAAAAATAAGAAAACACTCTTTATGCATGTGAGGAGACTGAGGAGAGAACCTTTACTTTATAATCGATTCGCAGATTTTTGAGAGATATGGAGAGAAGCTGGAGAAAATAGTGAGGGTGGGTATGCGTGTGGTATAATTTCATCTTAATTGGATGATTTTCCCAATTGAGGGGAAATGCAGCAATTATTTGGAGGATTACATGTCGCATGCTGTGACGCTGATCCCTGGCGATGGGACAGGACCAGAAATTACGGAGGCCACGCGCCGGGTGCTTGAAGCAACGGGTGTCCAATTTGAGTGGCATATGCGTCAGGCGGGGGCCGAGATGTTGGAGAAGTACGGCACTGTGTTGCCCGATGATGTGCTTGAGTCGATCAGACAGACGCATGTGGGATTAAAGGGTCCGATTACGACACCGGCGGGTAAAGGTCAACGGAGCGCGAACGTCACGTTGCGTAAAAAACTTGATCTTTATGCTAATCTGCGGCCTGCGAAAACGTATCAGGGGCTGCGTTCTCGTTATGAAAATATCGATCTGGTGATTGTGCGTGAAAACACTGAGGACCTGTATTCTGGAATTGAGTTCCAGAGGGGGACGCCTGAGTACGAGGAGATGCTGGAAACCATTGCGCGTATAACAGGGCACCATCTTGATGCCGATTCTGCTATGACGATAAAGTATATCTCTGTCGCCGCCACACGTCGTATTGTAAAGTTTGCGTTTGAATATGCCCGTGCGAATAAGCGACGTAAAGTTACTGCAGTCCATAAAGCCAATATTATGAAGCTTTCTGACGGTTTATTTCTGGCAACGGCTCATGAAGTTGCGAAAGAATATCACGATATACAGTATGAAGATCGCATTGTAGATAATATGTGTATGCAACTGGTGCAAAAACCTGAACAATATGACGTGCTTGTGCTGCCGAATCTCTATGGCGATATCATTTCCGATCTGTCTGCCGGTTTAATTGGGGGATTAGGTGTTGCTCCGGGGGCAAATATTGGCAGTCATTGTGCTGTTTTTGAGCCTGTGCATGGGAGTGCGCCGAAG
>JACDAE010000775.1 GCA_013695595.1 Ktedonobacteraceae bacterium
TCAATAAATTGTGAGACGCGCTCAAACTGGTCCCTACTGGTTTTCCTGGTATTTTGAATATCATGTCCTATTCGGTAGAACATCATCTTGTGGTCTTTGTGTTTTGTGCAAGGGGAGACTCACCATAATGAGCCAGCAGGTCGGCAGGATCATCATAGATAGCGATAGCACCTTTGAGATCGGCATCGGACCAACCACCACAACGCAAGGCAATTGTCTTGATAGCAGCCTTTGACGCAGCTTCTATATCAAAGGCTGTATCACCGATCATGATGACTTCATCCGGTTGAAAGTTGGCTTTTTGTAATGCGGCATCCATGACCTCTGGATCTGGCTTTGATTGTGGCGCATCACTGGACGTGGTCTCCTGTGTGAACAGGTCGGAGACATGAGGACCAATAATAGTGAGCAACTTATTAAGCTCTTCTTGTTTAGAGGATGTTGCGACAACGAGTTTCAAACCCTGATCATGCATATGTTGCAAGAACTCATGGGTATGTGGAAAGGCACGTACATCAGGGAGGTAGCGTTGCTGAAAGATCTCACTACAACGCTGATCCATTTTTTTGCCTTCCGAGCTATCTTTTGAAATGTTTAGCACAGCGGGTAGAACTTTATCACCGCCCATTCCAATTAAGGGGCGAACTTTGTCAAAATCTACACTATAGCCTTGTTCGCTCATGGCCTCAATCCAGGAATGGGCGTGGGCATCGTTGCTATCAATGAGCGTGCCATCAATATCGAGAATAACGCCGCGTAGTGTCATAAGGTGCAATCCTTTTTTAACTGTTTTCAGGAAGCATAAGCCATTTGCATCTGGTCGCTCAATAGGTTGCGTAAGAGAACCTTGGCGCGATGGAAATAAGTTTTGGCCGTGGCTTCGGGCATGTTCAGGGTATGTCCAATCTCAGCAAAACTGAGTTGGGATGTGTAACGTAGCATAACGACATCACGGAACTTCGGTGGCAAGGAATCGATGGCTTGACGAAGCACCTGTTGGAGGTCGTGGCGCTCGGCCAATTCTTCGGGCAAAGGACTGGTATCGGGAATTTCGTTGAGGAATGAGATATCGTTTTCATCATTCTCCAACTCCAACTGCGAAAACTGAATAGCATAACGGCGGCGGCGGCGAAGTTCATCTATACAACAGTTACGAGCGACCTGAAAGAGCCAGGGTTTGAAAGGCTCGCCCGTACCGAGTTTGGGTAGTGAAGTGAAGAAGCGCGTGAATACTTGCTGTAATACATCACATGCCTGATCGTAATCCCCCAGAACGTGACAGATAAAGTTAAATAAGGGTGTGCTATAACGGCGCACCATCACTTCGAATGCCCTCTGATCACCAGCCAATGTTTGTTGTGCCAGGCAGGCGTCGGAGAGTGCAGCCATATCAATGAATACCGCTGATTTCTGAGTTTGCATAAGGAAACCTCTTTTCGTGAGATGGGGATATAGGTATTTGTATGTTCTTCTATCAGGGTAGCTCTTTATTCCATAGAATGCAATGGAATTTCTTGTTGTAAAACTCTACTGTACCCGATTGTAAGGAGAAACTAAACCAGATTAGAGAAAGATTAGAATAGGTTACATAAAGATAAGAGGCTGATTTAGAGATATGAGAGGCTTTATCATTCCAGGTGAAGATGATGTAGGGGACGTTCTTGCGACCCATGAGCCAGGAGATGGTAGCGGGGCGATCGCAAGGACACGCCCCTACCCGTTGGGTTTCCTACGAGAAAAGGAAGCGAAGATTTTACACGTGTTCGAGGCGGCGTAGCTCGATTTTGCCATTGCGCCTACGAACGGCAAAGGTAGGTTGTGCATAGATGGCGGGACTGTTGATGACGCTTCCATCTTTCATAGAGAAGCCAGAATTATGCCAGGGACAATAGACAATACCATTCTCACATTTGCCTTCATCCAGGGGGCCACCGAGGTGAGAGCAAGTTGCGGCAATGGCGTAGATATTTTCACCATCTTTCAGCAGGACCGCCGGCATCCCGGCAGCATCGACGCGTGTTAGCTTGCCGGATTGAAGCTCCTCTTCATTCAAAACGGCGACAAAATCATCGGAACCCCCTTCCCAGGCAACATGGTTCACACCGATGCCAAAGGAATAGCTCAGTTCACCACCAAGGAAGGCAGAATAGAGCGAAATGGCGTAAGCCGTTGAGGCAAGAGTGATGGCGGTTCGACGCTTCCCTGTCAGGCGTAAAACGGCGGAGCCAATATTTAAGAGGGTGACGCCGCCATTGAGAAGTCCATGCCAGATACCTGTGCGGCGCTCAGGGCCATCGGTGTCGACCCAATTTGTCACTCCGGTAGCAGCGGCTCCCAGGGCGCTGGCGATACCTACCCACATCGTGATGTCAGAGGCGCGTGCCATGCCATCATTGTTATCGGCCAGCCAGGCAAGATCGAGGACGAGGCCCGCCGTCCAGGAGCCAATGGGCAGTGCGACTATAGCAGGATGCACAGCATGACCGATCGATTTGCCATTGAGCAAATCCTTGACCACATAGGTTGGTTGGCCCGGCTGTCCATAGAATTTCGAGACCCAACCTTGCACTGTATCTGCTATTCCATCCAGCCAGGGCATGCTATAAATCAACTGTTCGCTCAGTCGGCGAAGCATTGGACTCCGTGGTGGTGTCTCAATCCAGCTCTTTGTTGGATTGGCCTGTGTTTTTGAAGACATAGTAACGTTTCCTTTCTTATAGAGAGCGATTTATGATATGTGATTGGTTGCAAAGATAGTATATCTGATGATTGTAGGATGACATTTCTCCCTGCAATGTCAGGAGTTCCTAGTATTTCCTTGCTTTAGCCACCTCAAGCCAGCAGTAATCGTTGGGTGGATTAAGGCCAAGTACGGAAAAGGGAATTTCTGGTTTGTGTCTGTTAAGAATGTATTGAGCGACGGATTTATTATGCGCATAAAAGCGACGTGCACATCGCAATGCGCTCTTCAAAGAGCGGAAATGAATATGCATTTCTTGTTGCAATGGTAACGAAACGTAACAAAAGCCATGCGACCGTAACCATGCGAGATCTTCGCGCCTGGGCCAGATGAGCACTATTTTGCCGCCAGGACGGGTGACACGGAGCATTTCGGCCAATCCTGGTTCGCCACCTTGCTCTGGTGTCGCTGTAAAGGCTGAGCAAGAGAGAGCAACGTCAATGCTGTCATCTGCTAAAGGAAGAGCATTGAAGCGGCCTGGTTGTGGGATAATTCTCTGACCATCGGTGCGATGCCCTAATTTTTGTTCCAGAATGTGGAGCAGGCCGGGCGATGGCTCAACCGCGTAAACCAACTTTGCGCCATAACGAATGCATTCAAATGAAGCTCTTCCACTGCCTGCTCCGGCATCAAGAATCGTGTTGCCTTGCAGATCTGGCTGTAAGTTTTCAAAGATGCCGGGATGAATGTGTTCACCTTCTGTCAATTCTTCATATAATTCAGGAGTTTTCCAATAGGTTAACTCCCAGAAGAGGCCATCAAGCAGTTGGCGTTGTGCACATGCTATTACGCTTCGTGGAAGTGGTCGATGAAGTTCCTGCAAAAAAAGCCTGTGCTGTTGAGGAGAGAGGTTATGTTCGATACGTGTTTGTAGCGCCTTATTCATGCCATGAAGAGAATGAGCCAGAGACGTAATTGTCAGACCAAACTCACCTCGCGCAAGCATTATATGCAGTGTATTGTCATCAAATATCATAAGATCATCCATTTGAAACGGATTATCGAAGAGCGTTATGTTCTGTGCAGGCGCGTTACGGACCATCATACACCACTCCTTAATTAGCTACAAAGCTCCAAAATGCTGTGTATGTAGTGCTTACATCATCTTTCACGATTGCTAAAGATGAAAAGTTTCCAGTTTGGTATCATTCAGCCATGGTGAGAATGTACAAGGAGATTTCATACATAAAATGCGGCCTTCAAACTTCATTATTGCCATCACTGCAGTAAGGTTAAATATGTTTTATAATATATACAAATATGCGTAAAAGAATTAGAATTATATAAGTAATATCATCTTAAAAATAAGAATAAACTTAGTATTTTTATTGTAGAGTTTATATATAAATTGTGCGAGCTTGATGAATGTATCAAATCTAGTTTTTTTAATCGTGTAGACATCAGGTTTTGTAGAAAATACTAGAGCATTCTGGAGGAATTTATTATGCCAGTGGTTACCGATTGGGGTACATCAATTATTACCTCATTATGACTCATCCCGAACTTTTGAAAAAGGTCCCAAAACGTTTCGTGTCCCGACACCTCGCGCCGCAGGCGCTCGTCATCAAAAAATGAGGGTTGTGGCTCGGCTGGCCCGGCGGGCCAGCCG
>JACDAE010000546.1 GCA_013695595.1 Ktedonobacteraceae bacterium
CCAGGTCGCTTAAAGCATTTGACTCTTCCGGCAATGAATAGTTGGTGTAGATGGCGTCTGACTTTCTGGGCATTAGTCCACCTCCCAGATGCCGGGAACTTTGTCCTCTAAACTACAGGCCAGATCCAGATAGCCCCGGATGTTCGCGTCTTCCGGATCGACAGGGATCTCGACACGGGGAAACATCTTTTTGAGAAGATCCCCAACATAGTGCGCTCCACCACCGGCGATGTAGATCTGATCGAATCGCTCACCAACGGCTTCACCCTCCACATTCCACAAGGAAGAGGCGAATGAAACCATTCCCTTCGCCAGAGTGATGCGTGCCTTTTCAATCGTACTGGCGATTTCATTCTCTGGAATGGTACCCTGAGATGTTCTGACGACGGGTAATGTTTCGTTACGCGCCCATGCCCACAGAATGTCGTGGATGTGTGGAGCTGGGAGTTGCCTACCGTAGCGTTGTGCCAATGTCTTCACCGCGTCCGTGATTTGTCCAATCCCTAACTCTTCATTGCCACCACAGAGGCTGATCATCAGCTTTTGCCCATCGGCTGCAATGACATCGACGGTGCGCTCACCGATATCGAGAAGCGCCTGTTCGCCATCCTGCGCCCCACAATGGATGAGTGCTCCCTGGCCCTCCATCGCGACATATCCCACGGAAACGTAGACTTCACGAATGCGCCCGTTGTACTCAAAGCGGTAGTAGTCAGAGAGTGCCTCTTTCATCCGTTTGCGATTGTCGCGATCATAGAGCGTCACGGGTAAGGCCGTCACCAGCCGCAGCACAAAGGTCCGTTCGGGAATGAGGGTACAGGCCAGCGCTAACAACAAGACACGCGCATGGTCACCCCAATAGCGGGCAGGATCGGCAACCGCATTGGTTGGGTTCTTGCCCTCTTTCACCAGGTCACAGAGAAAGTAGTCGGTGCTATTGAAGGTGATTAGACATTCATCCTCGCGTAACACCTCGGCCACCGTGGCATGAATATCGCCGCGCTTGAGCAGCTTTTCCGCGCTGCCAGTTGCGACGATGCTATCAATGGTCATCGTGTCATTCTCTAAGCTGACCCCGTCTGCAGAAACCAGCGTGAGTCCAGCGCGGCCTGTCCCTGGATCGAACCCACCATAGTAGGTCGGAATGGTGCGTAATTTCATCTTAGATGCCCCTTTCTGTAGCGTCCGTAGAAGTACGGAAAGTTTCGTACTCTGTACAACTGGTTACGTTCTTTTGCCGTACCGTTGCGCTATCACACATTGTGTACAAGATTTCAGTGTTCAATTCCCAAATTTACAGGTGTGCTGCTGTTCTTTTACTGTACTGTGGTGTACTCAGAGAACGCGTACACCAGTATGCGGTACTTGTGCAGAAACGGGAGGCAGAAGTACAAGAGTTGAAGTACGCTCTCCTCTCTTTGCTTTTATGATCAGTACTATGCCTCCCTCTCGGTTGCTATGCCCATTTCTCGACAGACTTGGCGATATATCGGATAATTGCGACCGTCAAGTTTTACCACCTTTGCAATCTGCCGATGCTTCAACGTTCCCATCTCAACCAATCGCTTGATTGTTTCTCTAGTCTGGTCGTTTACGTTTACGTTTACAGATGGTTCCTCTATGTCTTCAAGCTCAATTTCTGACACGTTTCCCGTTTCCAGTAAACGTAAACGTGGATTTTCCGGAAGTGGCTCTATTGAGCTTGTAGAGCCGTTTACAGGGGTATTTACATGTTGGGAAACAGGTGTTTTCAGGTTTACAGGAAGTGCCTTTTTGTAAACAGCTTGTTTCGCGCCAAGTGCCCGCAATCGAGCCTTCAGATCATAGTCAGGGGCGAGAATAATATCCTTGCAATCAGGCATTTCAACGACACACTGACCAACTTTGTCATCTTTTGCGTTCTGCGTGATCATTGCATTCTGATAAAATCCCGCTGCCTTTGCTGCCGTAGGACGAACGGCAAAGGACATCCCAGACGTGACATTGACCAACGCTTCCTTCAGATCCTCATCTGCATAATCAACTTGCGCACACATCAACAGTTGCACATAGGCTTTCAATCCACGAGCGGCGATCTTCTTAATGCAGTAGACCAGGCGCGTGTATTTCTTTTTCGCAGACTCCTTCTGATCTTCAGGAACCGCGTCAATCAACTGCTTGAAGTAGTCCTTCAAGTCGATAAACTCTTCCAGGTAGACAATGAGGATAGGCAGCTGGTCTAGTTCCTGTTCGCTCAACGTGTATCGATAGTCGATCAGTTCACAGATCAATTCAAGCCGCTCAAGGACTTCATCATAACTTTTTGCGTGCAGGTCAACGGTTTTCCCACCCACGAGCAACTCTGCAATATGGGGGACATCCGCAAACAATCGACTGGTCTTGTTCTCCAAGTCGAGCAGGGCTAGCAACACATGCTCGTTGTCATGCGTGCGCGTGATTGCTTCGAGCAGTGCTGCTGCCATACTTGATTTTCCATGCTGAGACGCACCAATGAGCTTGATATGCCGCTTGCGGAAATTGATCTTGACCGCTTTATTGCCCTGACCAGTGAGTGAGCGTCCGATGTAGACTTCGTAGCTATTGCGTGCGGTACGCTCTACCATCTGATCAACAGTGATCCGTGCGATACCCGGGACTTCCGCGCTCCGCTCTTGCTGAGCAAAGATATCTATGTTTTCTGCCTGCACATCCTCTTGCGCTTGACCATTTTCTTCAGGGTGATACCCCATAGCGCGATCTATCAGGCTTCTCCCTTGCTTCTTCTGAACAGGGAGAGTCTGTTCAGAACCATCAGGCAAAACAGGCAAAGCTGGGACAATATCGCGCAATGCTTCGTAGACTTCTGGCCCATGCTTCCAGGCAACATAGGAGGCAAGCCCACCTACCAATAATCCTGTCGGCCCCAAATGAGCCAACAGATCGAAAGGCAGACTAGCAAGAAAGGTTCCGCCTGCAAATTTGGCAGAAACACCAAGAGGATACTTTTTTTCTTCTATCTGTTCGTTCTGTTCGCTCATGTGAAACCTCTTTCCTATCGTCCCCAGTCCAGAATGCAAGACCAGATCAAGTTCAGACCAATAACTCCGAAAAACGCAACCATAAATGCGGTGACGCCAGCAAACGCAAGTTGTCCACCAAGACCGCTCCCCAACGTGCCATAATTCACGTCGGTATAGAAGTCAAAAGCAACCAGGACAATTGCCCCGGTTCTGAACCATCCCTGGAGCTTTCCAGTGACCGCTATTTCTCCAATCACGCAGACGAGGTAGACTAATTCAATTCCCCAGCCCCACATGACTGCTTTCGCGGTATCAATGTCCAGATTGCCCTGGATCAAGTCGAGAGGCTGTCTCAGAATGCCCCAATTGGCGGCAAGCTTCACTGTTGCCCCATTGAGGATAAACGCTTCACTGGTCTGTACCTGCAACATAAGTGCAAGCAGGAAAAAGCCAACTAACAAAACCCCTAAAGCCCCTCTAAGGGCGGGAATATTCCCACGATTTTGAGCTAGGTTCGTCACATGCCCTTGTACTTGAGACATTCTTGTCATGGGTTTCTTACTCCTCCAAGTCACGGGTATAAATCGTGTAATCCGCAACGATCTCTTCATCCCTGAGAATAGCGAGAAAGAGTTGATCGATCTCACATTCATCCCATTCGAGAATGATATAGCCGAGTCCTACTTTGTCCGAAATGCCCGTATCCACCAGATCAATTTCTGCTCTGCCAGCAAACCACCCCATAACCTTTGCAATAATCGTTTCCCGGTTTTCGGGATGAAGCGTGATGTACACGCCATGGTTCTGGCCGGGTGTTGCAGGCTGTTGCGTGCGTGGATATGCGGTGATGCCACTAAATGAATAGGGAACGAGCTGCACGTTTGTTTCCTCCTTTATCGAACACTGTTCCATGGAAACGCGCTACGAGATCGATGTTTTTTGCAGACCTGGGCGACCTGGTACGGATGTGCCTCCTTGCCATCCGCTCCCGCCAGCACGATGCGTTGCTCAGGACGGGAAGGGTGCACCCAGATGCGATGACTCCCTTTCCCCGAGCGACATGTATATCCGCGCTGGCGCAGGATGATTTTCAATCTACGGATTTTCATATTTGATCAGCTTCTTTCTGTTCGACGGTGACGTTTCCTGTTCACTATTGACTACAAATGGTTCGTCAATTTTGGGGATGCCTCATAGTGTGGTTGAGCAGGGGAAATCGCATGTTCTGACAGGAGAAAGGCTCAGTTTCTCTTCGCTTATTTCTGCGCCACCACTGTTTGAAGACGGCATAACATTACGTTTCATATCATTACTTTAATTACGTTTCATATCATTACTTGACTTTGGTATGAAATAATAGTATACTCTCTCGCAGAGGCGTTCATCGGGAAAGAAAAGGAGCTATTCAATGGGCATCGATCAGCAGTTACCGAAAGATCCGGGCGTTGCCGCTGAAATCCTGGCGGCACTGAAGACAAAAGATGAAGATGAAACCATATGCCGCTACCCGACTTGCCAGAATGGACGGCAAGTTACAACGGGATCAGGGCGACCATCCGCGTATTGCGACAATCCAGACCACACGCCTGTCGCGAACCATCGCGCACGCGCAGCACTCAAGACCACTGCAACGGGTGGAACATCGACACCGGCATCAAAACAAGAAGTTCTTGTCTCCGGAGGAGTTGCCCCGGTCGAGTCCTTGCGTGCATCCGTTGTGGGTCGCATCACCCAATTGCAAAGTGATATGGAACGCTACGTGTCCACACTCATGGAGCTTTCCGATCCCGATCTCTCAGCGGCCCAAATCCAGGCCACCCTTGACCGTGCGGAAACACGGATTGCAGAAGCCCAACAGAATGCAAGTACCGAACGATCCTTGCGCCTTGCGGCAGATATGGCCCGAACTGCTGCGCAAGAAGAGGCACGGGCCGAGCGTGAAGCTGCCGACCAAGCCATCGATCGTATGGAAGAGGCAGAAGCGCGAAGTCAGCGTCAGATGGAAGAGGCGACACAACACATTGCAAATATCCAGGCCGAGCGCGATGCGACAATTGAGCAGATGCGTAGCGAACTAGAACAAGCACGAGAAAACATCGGAACACAGGCAAAGGAAGCCATTGCACTGGCCCAGGCAGCGATGGTAGCAGCGCAAGAGCAGACCCGACAGGCAGAGTCGCGTGCCTACGATGCAGAAGCCGCTGCCCGTGCGCAGACCTCGACGGCGGAACAACTAGTTCGTGAAGCTCATGAGACGGTGAAACGTGAACGCACCGAAATAGATCGCTTGCGTTCCGAATTAGATTTTGCCCGTACCCAGGTTGAACAGGCCAACGTGAGGGCTGAAGCAGAGCGAACAGCCGCTCGTGAGACACTGGAACGCGAACGAGCTGAAGTAGATCGACTCCGCTCCGAATTATCCACGACTCGTGCCCGTGCTGATCATTTTGCAACATTCTCGGATGAACTACGAACTCAGCTCCTTCAGATCCAAACTCAAACGTCACAACGAGAAAACTCGGCGTCGTGATGATTCAGTAAAACCGTCATGAAAGGTAATAGCGATATCGCGAGGCGTCGTCGGCAGCGTTCTGAGCACCGCCTCGCGCTCCGCTCTAGAGGCGGCGGGACTGGGATAGAGGGTGGAAAATGACCGTGTAAAAACATGAAAATACCCGTATAAATAATTGACTCGCGAAAACCCTTGCCTAAACGCGCTCTACAGGCTATACTACAAGGGTAGCTGTCTAAATGGCACAGTAATCCCGTCAGGGCTTGAAACACGCCTGGAGGAGTAACCGTCTGTTGTGTAACCGGAGTCTAAATGGCACAGTAATCCCGTCAGGGCTTGAAACGACACTGTTCCCTTTTCCTTTCTTTCTTAAGCCCTGGTCTAAATGGCACAGTAATCCCGTCAGGGCTTGAAACGCAAGCGATGAATTACGGCTGCGCACGTAATGGAAGTCTAAATGGCACAGTAATCCCGTCAGGGCTTGAAACTTGTTGTAACGATGGTATAGGGGTTGGCCTTGCACAATCTAAATGGCACAGTAATCCCGTCAGGGCTTGAACAAATAAATCCCTTCATCGCTTATAGGCATTGATCCACTGGCGATGAAGGGATTTCTCTTATGCCGCCTCTTGCTCGTCGGATGACGCTATCGCCACTGCACACCGTCTCAGAATATCGGCCATAATAGGAGGGCAGACCGCATTGCCTAATTGCCAGACCTGCTCTTTTTTCGTGCCCAGTACCCGATACTCAGCAGAGAACCCCATACACAATTTCACCTCGTGAGGCGTCAGCATGCGATACGTCGTCTCTTCAAATGTCCTGCCAGGGATAACCAGCGCCCAACGATCCATCGTCGTGATCGTCCCAACTGGCTCATTCAAGCAGCGATAGAGCGGTTTTTTATAATAGGCATACAGGAATGGCTGTCCCTGGAAGCGCTCCATCCCTTTGCGAATCCCGTCAATGGTCTTCTTTTTCAAAATCCTGCCAGATGTGCGCTGAAAGAGAGGATCGCCGGGACTATCGAGATTGAGCACGGACGCCACAGGGATGAAAAATGGCGTCACCTCATTGGCGCAACATTGGCACCGATATACGTACTGCTCTCGATAACTCCCCCATTTGAGCAAAGTCTTCCATGCCTGTACGGCCTGGATCACGCGCTCACAGTATTCACAGAATGCTGTTGGCCGGAAGTCCAGATCAGGTGCAGGCAGGTCGCGTAACCAGAACACCAGGTACACCCGGTCGCGTGATTGAGGCACGCCAAAGAATTGTGTATTCCAGTAGAGAGCTTGATATTGGTAGCCTAATGCAACAAGCGAGGCAAACCACGAGGCGTATTTGCGCCACTTCACGACTTCTATGACGTTCTCCACGACAATGCATTTGTAGGGCTTCCCGGCACTGAGCTTCGCCTTCGCAAATCGGACAACATCCTCCATCGTGTTACGGCTCTTCTCATCCAGGGGATCGAAGACGATATCGCCAAAGAGATCAAATTGGTGATAGTGCTTCTGCCCCTTCGAGTCGGAATGGTTCGTACACTCTGGGGAAGTCAATAACAGGTCGCTATCAGGCACATCGTCTGGATCGATCTCCGTGATATCTTGTTGAAAGTACTGGCATCCCTTGTGGTTCGCTTCATGGGTCGCAATAGCTGTTTTGCTATGGTTGATCGCTGCTTCCACGTGAATATCAGCCAGACATGCCCCTTCCGAAGTCCCGCCAGCGCCACAGAATTGGACAGTTGCCGTGAGCATATACGTTTCCTTTCCTGCGTGCTAGTCCTTTTTCCAGTAGGGGCCAACGAGCACCTCGGGTTCTGGAATGTGCACTACCTTGAGGTACTCTCGGCAGGCTTGCACCATCGCATCCTTGAGGATCTGTGTCGCCTCCTCAACCTGCGTGTCAGGACACTCCAGCACAATCTCATCATGCACGGTTAAGACAACATGTACCCCCATTGGCAATTGGTGATAGAGTAGGGCCAGAGCACACTTGAGAATATCCGCATTCGTGCCCTGGATGGGATGGTTTTTCGCGCTCCGTTCTGCCTCACCGCGTTTGGCCTCCAGCTTCTCTTGCGAGAAGAAGCGTTTACGTCCGGAGAGGGATTGTGCATATCCTTTCGTAATCCCTTCTTTTCCGGAACGGGCTAGATAGGCCGCAACGGCTCTGTAGGTTGCAAAGTAGGTCTGCATCAATCGTTTGGCTGTTGCCAGATCTACACCGACCCGATTCGCCAGTCCTTGTGCTCCCATGCCATACGCCAATCCGAAATTGATGGTTTTCGCGATGTCTCGCGCTTTCTTCCCGTTGACCAGGTGTACCTTTGGATCAACATTGGGTGGCAATTTGAACATCAATCGTGCCGTCTCGCTATGCAAATCCTTGCCCTCGGCGAAGAAACGCAGCATCGTCGCATCACCTGAGACTTCTGCCAGGATGCGCAGCTCAATATTGGAGAGATCGGCGATTAAGAGCGTGTGACCTTGCGGCGCAACAAAGCAGCGACGCAGATCATGAGGATCATCCTTGCCCGTCGGTTTGGGAATTTGTTGCAAGTTGGGTTCTCGGCAGATAATCCGGCCAGATGCTGCCCCCAACTGATCAAAGGTTGCGTGGATACGCCCATCTTTGGTGACATAGCTGAGCAGGTTCTCACCAAAGGCGCTCTCGAATTTCTCTAACGCCTTCCATTCCAGGAGTTGTGCAATAACGGGATGTTGGTGTCGTACGTCTTGCAGTGCCTCTTTCGCGGTTGACGTAAGATACACCCCAAGTGCTCGGAGCGCCTGCGTGAGTTGTGCGGATGAGGTGAGACGCACCATGGGAAGATTCCTCTCACCGAAGAGCATGCCTTGCTCTAGTTGTGTCTCTGCCAGGGCATTGCCCAACACCTGCTGAATGGTCGCTTCTACCTCTGCCTTTTGTTTCGTTCTGACCGCGAGAATATCACGCCAGCGTTCCACGTCGACACAGACGCCATGGATCTCCATCGCTGCCATTGCAGGTAATGTCTCGTGCTCTAACGACACAACTCGTGCCAAATGGTGCGTTGCAATTGCTTCCTGTTGACGCTCATAGAGATGATAGGGAACGTCGATATCCTGTCGAATATAGGCCAGTTGCGCATCGGGCAATGGATCTGTCCATTCCGAGAGACGCGTATCCAGGTCGATAAACCAGGAACGTTGCTCTTTTGTGACCGTGATGCCATAGCGTGCGGCACTGGCGAGGAGTGATACCCCACTATGACTTCCCGCATTGAGCAGTTTTTCCACGAGCATTGTATCGTAGACGTGTCCCAGCTGCACCCCGAATTGATGGGCGAGAAACGACCAGTCAAACTTCAAGTTATGCCCAATCCAGAGGACTGCATCACGATGCAAGAGGTGCTGCAATGCCTCTCTGCATGCCTGTTGATAGGCAGGATCGGCGCTATAGTAGGTGCGGAGATCGATGATGATCACCTGCCCAGGCGTCCCCACCGCAATCGTCACCACCTTGTTTTTGCGCGGATCTAAGCCTGTTGTTTCCAGATCAAGCACCAGCTGGGCGGGAAGAGCGGCACTCCATTGTGCATCCAATGCCCTGATTTCTTGCACCGAGGTAAGTGGAACAGCATCAGGCGCGGTTGGTGTGGATGCGACCCCTACACGGTGATGTTCTGTCCAATGGATGTGGCAATACGCATCTCCCTGTTCACTATAACTTTCAACT
>JACDAE010000803.1 GCA_013695595.1 Ktedonobacteraceae bacterium
GTATGCATCAGATTGCCAAAACCGCAGGAGTTGGGCAAGGTACACTCTACCGTCGCTATAAAAACAAGAGCGACCTGTGTATGGACTTGCTAGCCGAACGACACGAACGTTTTATACAGGATATGGCGGCATTATTGGCCGAGAAAGCAACCTCACCCGCGCTTGAAAAGTTAGATGGGGTTCTGACCCACATCATTACACTCCTTGAAGAGCAAGGCGCATTGTTGGGTCCAGCGGTTATGCCCGATATGCATAGTCCTGTCTGTGAAAAAGGGCACAAGTTTCAACATTTTTCATTTCAAGAAATGCCCTGGTATCGCTGGTTCCATAACCTGCTTACAGAACTACTCAGCGAAGCAGTGCACCGGGGAGAACTGGCAGCGCTGGATATTCCCTATACAGCCGATGCCATCCTCGCCACCTTTCACCCTATGTTCTATCGCTTTCAACGTGTGGAACGTGGTTTCTCAATGGAGCGCATTTTGCAAGGGATACGACACATCTATATCGAGGGAATGAAGCCATCTTCTCCTTTGCCGGACCAGATAAAAAGCACTACATGAGATAGGGACGGAGAATAGGGACAAGCTTGCTGGCAATTTTCATCTGCCCATTATCATTTGGATGCAAGCCATCACTGATGTAATCCGAAGGCACTAACCAACCTGTGGTATTGATATAATACACATTTTTCTCTCCAGCAGCATTGATGGCACGGACGACGGCCTGTGTAGGCAACGCTTTATAGCCGCTGAACGTCCTGAGCACAAAGATAGGTGCGTGTGGATATTTTGCACGAATATTTTGAATGAAGGTGCGATAGACCACTTGAAACGTCGTGTCGCTCAGACCTTTTTCACCATCATTGGTGCCCAGGTTGATCACGACAGAGCTGGCCTGATAGCGCGAAAAATTCCAGTTAGGCGACGCTGGAAAAGCGACCGTTTGCAATTTGAAGAATTGACGACTCATGCCAGCGTGGCTCGCGGTTGCATAACATTGTATGTTATCGATCAGGCAGATGCCTCCCTGCGCAATCTGGGTATGCTCAGTGTGCAATTGCTCTCCAACAAGCCAGGCATAATCAGAAAGGGCAAATTTGCTATCCTTGGCCCCTGCCGTGATGGAATCGCCAACAAATTCGATCAGCTTTGCAGAGAGAGTTGGAGCGACTGTTTTTGCTTCAGGGTCCAGGATGAGTCCTTGAAACTGTATCAAATCGCTCTGGAATCTTGATGCGACACGAAGGGTGTGTGTACCTGCACGCAAGGCTTGCGGAGTCAGGTCGACGGTTCCATTGGCCGCTTCGGAGAGGACATCGGCTTTTCCATCAATACTGACGAAGATATTTACAGCATTCTCCAATTTGATTTTGACGGTGGTGCCGGTAAATGCGGTTTTGAGGTAGGCGCCACCCCAATAGCTGATGGCAACTGTGCTGGAACTGGTATCCCAACGTCCAACGTACTTGATGTTTGGATCAGTGGGCAAAATAGTATGCGTCGATGAGTGGATAAAATAGATGGAAGCGACCAGGGCGCTCCCAACCAGAACACATGCAAGAAAGAGGGTGATCAGGTTCCTACGCATCGGTGAATGTGCCATTTGTGAGGTAGGTTGACGGTAAAACAATGTTGTGGGGTGACCGATGGGGCTCGAACCCACAACCGCTGGAGCCACAATCCAGAGCTCTGCCTATTGAGCTACGGTCACCATGTGCTTTCCGAACACATCGCCAGTATAGCGGACCACCTATAAGTTGTCAATAGCTACAGGACCGTTCCAAAATTCTGCCCTTGACAAGACAAAATCTCTGTCCTACACTGCATTATAGAATGGCAGATCAGTTACAAGCGTGCAAGAAAAGGATAAGACCAACTATGTCATACGGATCGCAAGGGATCTCAGAGCAAACAGACGAGCAATCTTCAAATCTAGAGCAGGATCTTTCACAGCTTCCTCAACTCCCGCCGGGTATTTTTCTGCCTGCCCCAGGAAAAACACCACGCCGCAGGACGCCCTGGCCTGATGCCATCGATGTGATCTTTGAGAAAGATCCAGCTTGCAATAATATCTTTGAGGCGCTCCTCTACCCAGGTCTCTGGGCAATTCTCTATCATCGTACTGCGCATGCACTCTATAAAGCACATATCCCACTGCTGCCACGCCTGATATCGCAATTTGCTCGCTTTATGACCGGAGGTATTGAGATTCACCCTGCGGCACAGATTGGCAAGCGCTTCTTTATCGACCATGGCGCGGGTGTGATGATTGGGGAGACAACGGTGATTGGCGATAACGTCATGCTCTATCACCAGGTCACCCTTGGCGCGACCGGCTGGTGGCGACCGGGCCCTGGCCGTAAGCAGAAACGTCACCCAACCATTGAAGATGATGTGACCATCGGCGTAGGGGCTGCTGTTCTCGGTCCGATTACCGTGGGTAAAGGCAGCAGGATAGGGGCCATGGCTCTGGTCCTTGAACCCGTATCGCCCAACTCGGTTGTTGCCTCCAAACCAGCCGAACTGTTGGTCAAGAGCGGCGAGCCATTGGAGAAACACCTGGAATTAAGCCAGGGCTGGAACGGCAAAGATCCATGGGAACTCGATTACCAGATCTAATGCATCGGGGTTTGTAAACCGGGCTTGTAAACCGCACCCCTACACCAGCGTTGGCAACGGATGGTTCCGATGTGGGTTTGTAAACCGCACCCCTACAATTGAATTGCTCTAATCATATGATAGCAGCGTCGCTATCACTGTATCCCAGAACCATGGCACGTTGAGTGCATATGCAACATGTGTGCACGGCTCCTGAGCAGGTTTTCCGTAAATGTCACAGACAGTACGTCCCGTTGTCCATTCTCCTTTTGTCTCAATCTCCACACGCATTCTATGGGTATGCAACATAGTTGGATCAATCACTGCCGCCACCGCGCAGGGATCATGCAGAGGCGGGTATACAAAACCAAAGATGCGTAGATACGTCTCAGCAAAAAAGACCAGCAGGTCGGCGGCAAAACATGCCACACGACGCTCGGAAACGCGCAAACGCTGCAAAACTTCAGGCGTTACCAATGCTTGATGAGTCACCTCTAAAGGAACCATCGTAAGAGGGCGACCGCAGCCGAACACAATTTTTGCCGCCTCCGGATCAAACCAGATATTAAATTCTGCCGCCGGCGTTGTATTGCCCACCCCAATAGCACCTCCCATGAGCGAGATTGCTTTAATCTTTGGGATAATGGCTGGCTCACGGCGCATCGCAATCGCCAGATTGGTAAGCGGCCCCGTGTGTACCAGCGTGATATCACCCTCCGACTTCAGCAGCAACTCTATGAGGAGATCCACACTATGCTGCGGTGCAAGCTCGATATCTGGTTCGGGGAGGTCTGGCCCATCCAATCCCGACTCACCATGAATATTAGCGGCATGGTGAGCGGGTCGCAGCAGAGGAGATTGCATGCCCATAGCGACCGGGACGTTGTGAATCTGCGCCAATGAGCAGATTTTGAGCGCATTGTACGCCGTCTTCTCGGCTGACTGGTTGCCTGCTACGGTGGTTATAGCTAGCAGGTCGATGGCAGGATGATGGGCTGCCAGCAATAGTGCGATCGCATCATCGTGGCCAGGGTCGCAATCGAGGATAATCTTATGTTTCATGCGATGTGTCCTCTGGTGATCATCCACCATTAAGAGCTAGCAATGGTCTGCATCTGACGGGACATAGCATCAAGTAAGCTGTAGTATTTTATGCTAGCATACAAGCAGGGATATTTCAAGCGCGTATTGGTCTTATGAGATAACCATCTAGACAGTACGTTATGATATAACGTAAGATGGTCTCATTAGAGCATCCTTCTGGGGAAACGTTGGGGAATGGCGTAGGGGCGT
>JACDAE010000806.1 GCA_013695595.1 Ktedonobacteraceae bacterium
CGCAACCCCCTCATTTAACTGAAAACGTGTCTGACGCAACTTCTGCCCCTGTCTTTGCAGGGCGGCCAGCGTCACAAGCGTAGTACGTTTTGCATTCAGCAGGGCAATAGAGCAATTTCGCACATCGAGCAAGGCAGCAGTATTTTGCACAATCTTCTGCAAGAGATCAACCAGTTCCTGTGATTCCCCCTCGATGGTTGTCGTGCTATTGACGGACTGGCGATCATGAATAAAAGATATATTAGCGGTCATTCAGATCCTCTTTCCCTTTCACATGTGTGGCAAACGTAGGTGCGCCTTTTTTAGAAGAGAGGGCAGCATCTTGTCATCTTTATTTATTCATCGGCATAAGGTGCAAAATTATTTAGCGTTAATGCAAAAGTATATCATTCACATGTACAAGCGTCCAGTTTGTATGACCTACCATGCATGTTTGCGGGGCAGGCGCAACGTGATTTCATCCGGTACGGCTGGTTGCTCGGATACGGCGAGAGGAAATGTGAAAATGAAGCGTGCTCCGGCCCCTGGGGCGTTCTCTGCCCAGATGTGCCCTCCGTGGGCTTCAACGATGGCACGCACGATCGCAAGCCCCAGGCCACTTCCACCTGTCGTTGATTGACGTGCGGTATCCGCGCGGAAAAAGCGCTCAAATACGCGCGACAGTGATTCAGGTGGAATTCCCTGGCCTGTATCGGTTATTGCGATGGCAAGCATCTCATTATGAGGAAGTGCTTCAATCGTCACAGTGCCGCCTGGCGGAGTGTGTTGTAGAGCATTATCACACAGGTTTGAGAAAACACGGGTGAGCATATCGGGATCAACCTCAACGGCTGGCAGGTCGTAAGAAATCATATTGCGTGGCTCCACGCTGGCGCGCTCAAACTCGGTCACAAGGACGGCCAGCACCTCATCGACGAGCGCGACCAGGCGTACAGGCTTACGTTGCGGTTCTAAGGCACCAGCCTCGACCTTCGCCATCGTATGGAGGTCTTTAACCAGGCGACGCAGGCGCAACGTCTCGCGCACAATCACACGCCCGGTCTCCTCGTAGTCCTCATGGCTCTGATTGACACCATCCACCAGTGCTTCCCCCAGACCTGCAATCGCCGTCAAAGGGGTAGCGAGGTCGTGCGTAATGCTCATGATCAGCTCACGGCGCCATATTTCCTGCTTACGCAACTCTTCTACGTCGGTCTGGAGTTGTTGCGCCATATCATTAAAATTATGCGCCAGCTCACCCATCTCGCCTTTTGCGTCAGTTACGACACGTGCACTGTAATCACCAGATGTCAGTATACGCGTCGCTTTTGTCACCTTCGTGAGTGGGCGCGTGATCGTGCGAGCAAAGAGGATAGCGGCCAGCACCGCCAGCGCAGCAACCACAAGAGAAACAAGCAGCACAACCCGACTTGCATCTCGCACAAGTTGTGGCAAGGTATTATTTGCCGCCGAGAGCGGGACCATCAGCAACACACCAATAACAGGAGCATCTGGCGCATCTCCAGATTTGATCGGCTCAGCAATAAAAGGGCGTGGAAATAATCGAAGGTAGCCAGGGCCAATATTGCCGGTTGTTTCAATTCCTCGATTAGCTTGCAATAGTGCTGCATAGAGAGAAGCTCCATCGCCTGTATTTTTATGCAAAACAATAGCTTGATGCACATTGGCAAGAACTCCATCCCAGAACTTCTGATTATTGGCTTCAACCTGCTTCACAGAGGGATACACACGCCGATCCTTCAGGTTAAAGACGAGGAAGAGATAGTTCTCCTGACTACCACGTATCAATCCTGTATTTGCCAGTGCCCGATTGGCTGAACGTAAAGGAAAAGCTCCAGCGATAGCATTGGCAAAGTTTTGATCAGATCTATAATGTGCACCGATTCTTTGTGCATTATCATAGGCGCTCTGCTTCAGGTTTTGTTGTTGCTCGTTGCTATAGTAATGAGCAATAGCCAGGATCGATGACAGCGCCATAATCGCCGTTGCCAGAACTACGACCGCCACTGAAGCCAGCGCCAGCCGCCAACGAATATTTTGCCACCAATGTGTCCGCATAATGATACCCTCAACTGGATGAAGCACTGGAGCGCGTCTTGACCTCGAAACGATAACCAACACGCCAGACTGTCTTGATATAACGTAGCTTTGGATCGATCTCTATTTTCTTACGAAGCGCACTAATATGCACATCAATAGTATGACCATCGCCCAGATAATCATAGCCCCAGACTTTATTCATCAACATCTCGCGGGTAAAAACGCGATCAGGAGATTGCGCCAATAATGCCAACAGGTCGAATTCGGTAGGAGTCAGCGCGACTTCGTTGCCATTTGCTTCCACCCTGCGTGCAGGTAGATCAACGGTCAGGCCGGGGAAATGTAAGATGGAGCTTCCTTCTTTTTGGGTCGCTGTCTTATGCACCTCAGCGTTCTCCTGACCAGAGGTACGACGCAGGATCGCACGTACCCGACTCACCAGTTCACGTGGACTAAACGGCTTGATGAGGTAGTCATCCGCGCCAAGTTCCAATCCATTGATACGATCTTCCTCACCGATACGCGCGGTCAACATCAAAATTGGCGTCTTCGACCAGGCACGTATACGACGACATACTTCAAACCCATCAACTGCTGGCAGCATAATATCTAGAATCACCAGATCGGGATGTTCTCGTGCATGCAACGCCAGACCGTCCGCACCATCACGCGCCACTACTACATCATAGCCAGCATCCTTCAGGTACAAATTCAGCAGGTGAATGATGCCCTCTTCATCCTCAATAATCAATACCTTTTGCGACATCTCCAACGCTCCTACCATTGCCACAGGCTGGGGGCACCGGGTTTGTAAACTGCGCCCCTACAATTTCTTATTTGTATAGTAGCATAGAGATAGAGGAAAATATATGCCATTTTCTCGCTTTACCCTGCCATCCAAGCAATCTTGAGCAAATCTTGAACCTTGTATAGGTACTATCCCAAGACTGCCTCGTAAAAAATGTCTCCCCCAGGCGTGTCATAGACATAATAGATTGTAAACGATGTAAGAAGAAGTAAGTGAAACAGGAGGTACATTATCGATGGTAAGACGAAAAACAAGAAAAAGGCCAGTGCTCCTTATAAGCAGTGTTACGATTCTGACGCTGGCATTGCTCGCAGGAGCAGTTTTCTTCCTCCTACCTAAAGTAACAGCGGCCAGTACCACTCAGTCAACAGGTACAACCGGGCAGATAAATAATACGGCTAACACCATAAATACAAAGGGGAATGCAGGGAATATTGGCAAGGTAGCTATACAGCCTACGCGAACGGTTGCAGTTGCTCCCAAAAAAAATTCTCCTGCGACGGGCAACGGGAACACCAACAATCCTGCTGCGACTGGAAACAACAATCCTGCACCTGCCGCCCCAGCAAATAATGGAGCGAAAACAACGGCGGCTCCTGCGGCTACATCACCACAAAATCTGACGGTCCCGGTAGTGACACTCAAGCAATACGTACCGAATATTCGACATATGGTTGCACAGAGTTTCAACATCACGGATAAAGCTCTTGCGTTAGATTTACAAAGTGGTATGCATCTCACCACTGTTGCCACGCAGCAAGGGCTTTCTAACGCTCAATTACAGACGTTGCTTGCCAGTTCTATCACGACCAGTTTTCAGCCAGCGATCTCCACAGGTAGCCTGACCCAGGCACAGGTATCCTCATTCATCCAGCAAACACAAAAAAATCCGACCACGTTGGAGCAACAACTCAGCATCTTGCCTCCTCCAGTTGCGCATTGGTAAATAAAAAGAGGAATGGTATCGCATGTATTCTTCCTCTTTTTGTTTAGCGCTCTTTCTTAGCGGTCCCTATAGAAAGGCACTGCTACAGGATTGCGCTCGGTGAAGGATCGTTGATGCCAGTATGGGTAGATCGTCGGGATCTCGCTGGCTTTGTCGAGCTTCACAACCTGCTCGGCAGTCAGGTTCCAGTCGACGGCACCGAGATTGATTTTGAGTTGCTCTTCGTTGCGAGCACCAACGATGACGCTTGCCACCGTGGGACGCTGCAACAGCCAGTTGAGGGCGATCTGAGAAATCGTCTTGCCTGTCTCCTCAGAGATTGCATCGAGCGCATCCACGATCTCGTATACTTTCTCGTCGGGGATGCGCGATCCCTCTGAACCGATCTGCTGCACACGACTCCCTTCTGGCGCGGGCTGGTTACGGCGGATCTTGCCTGAGAGCACACCTGAAGCTAGAGGACTCCAGACGATCGTGCCGACCTTCTGATCAAGGGCGAGTGGCATGAGTTCCCATTCGTACTCGCGACCGGCCAGGGAATAAAAAGCCTGATGGGCTACGTAGCGCGTCCACCCATAGGTTTGCGCGGTCGCAAGAGACTTCATCAGGTGCCAGCCAGAGAAATTGGAACAGGCGATATAGCGCACCTTGCCACTTTGCACCAGGGTATCGAGAGTACGTAGCGTCTCCTCGACGGGGGTGAGTGCATCGAAGCCATGCAGGATATAAATATCGATATGATCCGTCTTTAATCTACGCAGACTATCCTCGCAAGAGCGAATCAGGTGATAGCGTGAGGAGCCCAGTTCATTGGGTCCATCACTCATGCGGAAGGTGGCCTTTGTTGAAAGAAGGACCTGATCACGTCGGCCTGCGAGAGCGCTGCCAAGAACCTCTTCCGACAACCCCCCTGAGTAGACATCTGCTGTATCAAATAGATTGACGCCTGCCTCTATGCATATATCGATCAGACGTCGTGCCTCAGCCACATCGGTGTTGCCCCATGCGCTAAAGAACTCGTTCCCACCGCCAAAAGTTGCGGTCCCAAAGCTCAATGCAGAAACTTTCAGGCCGGAACCACCGAGTTGCCTATATTCCATTAGATTGCTCCCTCTCTTCTCATGATTAGCGGCAGACGACGAGGGTAAGCCCAAGGCCCCGCTCCTCATCCCCGCCTCCCCTTACCCCTACTGTGATCGTCGTTTATTCCTTGTACCTTTATTTTACAATATAATGGGCACTCACTGCACGCCTGCTATCATTAAACCTTAATGGGGAAGCGCACCCGATTTTGGAGCTTGCGTGAGAACATCTGCAACCTGCTGGCGCGTTGATTTTGGGAGATTCTGGGTTCCCCATCTAGCCATATTACTCGAAGCGGCATCGGTGAAACGTCCAAGAAACAGATCTACGATGTGGATGTTCGCGTAGGTATTGCCATGCGATAGGGAGAAATTCAGGCTTGTAAAACTCATCGGAAAACTCATGGAAAAAGTCGAGTTTCTCGCCTGTATGCATATCCATAAGTTTCTGATTCACAAGATCAGGAAATGTGAGTATCTGAGCTGCCACACTTAACGTATAGATGGATTGCTCTACCTCACCCAATTGGACCAGCAGATCCTGTTTGTCTGGCAGCTTCCCTGGTGTGGTATCCGGCCAATTCCAGAGCGCTTTTGCCCATGCATCATGGATCATGATAATATCACTACTGACATCTTCGCTGCTCTGGAAATTGAGTTCTGGATATTGTTCCAATAGTGTATTAATCGCGTCAAAGTATTTTTGCACCTGCGGCCCATGCTCGGAAATGATCTTATCGCCAATCTTCAATGTACGCAGTACACGCGTCTGCACATCATCCGCCGTCAGGCCTGTATCATTGAAGATGGCGGCAATTTCGTCGATGGTTTGCAGCAGATCGAGCGCCTCTGCTCGTATCCTACGCACATTATCAAACAGCAAGGCGTGGAAGTGGGTCATATTGAGAGTAATAGTTTTCACGAGTGCTTCCCTTTTATTCATCTTGCTACATTATAAAGGACCTACAGGAAAGTTCTATTACTATACGCTAACGCCACCCTTTTTTAGGGGATTATTCTGCATAGGACCCTTCCATTTTACGTTCCCCTTCTGAGAAGATATAAGGAGCATGGGCACTAAAAACTTTTGACTATGCAATGCTAATACATACCTATAATTTGGAGGGATACATGTCTTCTACACCTCTATCCTATCAAGAACTGCTCACGCTATCCCAGGAACTGAGCACGACAGAGAATATACATGAACGAGACCGCCTGATCGCTCAGCTTATTTCAACAATTGAGCAAAGAATACCCCTTATGCGCGAGATGAGCAAAAATTTCCTTGAGAACATCAAAGCTCAGAAACTGGCAGTGACTATATTGGAACAAAACGCGGCACACATTCCAATCGACGAAATTATACGCATGAACTTTCTCGACGAGATCGAAGTAAATCAGATGATTCAAAAGATCATTACTATAAGAAGAGCAGATATACCGATCACGCCATTCTTGGATGGACTCCTCTACGATGACCGCCTGATACGGATTGAAGCGATAAAAGGATTGAAGGCGCTGAGAGAATACGCGCCAGTGGAGATCCTGCTAGCTACGATCCATGATGCCGATCACATCGAAACAGGAAAAGCAAGAGAGAGATACAAACAGGCACGAAACTATTATAGATATCCTCGCCCAGATCGAAGGAACCTCTTTTCCTGAAGAGATTTTCAATGAGAGTGAGGTAACAGTAAGGCGCACAGTCACATACTCATTAAAGGGGATAGAAGGAGATGGACCGGTCGAAACAATTCTGGCGGCCCTGCACGACCAGGATATATATGTACGTATGAATGCGCTTAGCAGTGCAGCAGAATTGGGTGCACGTATCCCGCTTGCGCCCATCATTGCGGCCCTCGACGATCCAGATTATGAGGTCCGTGCAACTGCGATGCAGGTTCTGAGCAGTCAGAAAGGACGTGTCCCCCGTGAAGTGTTTCTCAAGGGACTCTTTATAGATTGTGATGGCAATCTACCAGATATGGGTGAGAGAGATTTTGAGCAGCCTGCACCAGTTATCGCGGCCCAGGTGCTGGCAGAATTACGTGAGATGCGTGCAATTGACCCCTTGCTC
>JACDAE010000808.1 GCA_013695595.1 Ktedonobacteraceae bacterium
GGCAACCATCAAGCGGTCAATATCGTTGAAGGCATCGGCAAGCAGTTGTGCCGTTTTTTCGCCGACATAACGTATGTTGAGGCCAAAGAGCAGGCGATAGAATGCTCGTTTTTTGCTGGCCTCGATGCCAGCGAGCATGTTGTCGGCACTTTTCTCTTTCGTGCCTTCCAGTTGCAGGAGTTGATCACGGGTCAGGGTGTAGAAATCGGCAACGGTCAGAATGAGTCCAGCATCCATCAGTTGTGCGCTGGTCTTCTCGCCGACGCTATCGATATCCATGGCACCCTTCGAGACAAAGTGGATGATACCCTCGGTATTGCGTGCAGGACATTGGAGATTGGGGCAATACGCCATCGCCTGATCAGTAGTATGAATGATCGTGGTGCCGCAGCGTGGACATTGCTCTGGCAGCCGATAGACCTCTTCCTTGCCTGTACGCCTCTCAAGCACGGGCTTGACCACCTGTGGGATTACTTCGCCCGCTCGCTGGACCAGCACCCAATCGCCAATCCGCAGATCTTTCCGTTGAATATCTTCTTCGTTATGTAATGCGGCCCGTGAAACGGTGACGCCGCGAATATTGATAGGTTCAAGCAGCGCCCAGGGGTTAACGGAGCCGGTGCGCCCGATATTGACGCGAATATCCTGCAATTGTGTTGCGACTTGCGTAGGTGGATACTTGAAGGCGATGGCCCAGCGTGGATCGCGTGCGACGGTGCCCAGTTCCTGTTGTTGTGCCAGGTCGTTAATCTTAATCACGACACCATCAATTTCATAGGGCAGGTTGAAGCGCTCTTCCTCCCACTTCTTGCAGAAGGCCAGCACCTCATCCAGGTCGTGTGCTTGCTGGATATTGGGGTTGAGCGGAAAACCCCACTCTTTGATCAATTCGAGCGCCTCCCAGTGCGAGTTGATATTCATGCCCTGAATATAGCCGATCTGGTAGCCAAAGAAGTCGAGGTGACGGTTCGAGGTGATACGTGCATCTTTCTGGCGCAGTGATCCGGCGGCGGCGTTGCGCGGATTCGCGAAGAGGCGCTCTTGCGCCAGTTCTTCATTGAGCTTCTCGAAATTCTTGATTGACATGTAAATCTCGCCGCGCACCTCAACTTTAGTGGGATGATTCTCGCCGCGTAATCGCTGGGGAATGGTGCGGATCGTGCGCACGTTCTGTGTCCAATCTTCGCCCGTCAGCCCGTCGCCGCGTGAGGCACCGATAGTGAGGCGGCCTTTTTCATAGGTCAGCGCCATCGCCAGCCCATCGATCTTGAGTTCGCACACATAAGTAAACTTCGCATTGGGTAAAATGTTTTGTGCTCGTTTATGCCAATCGCGCAACTCTTGTTCGTTGCGGGCATTAGCGAGGCTCAGCATAGGATAGGGATGGTGACGTTGTGCTACGTCCTGGGTTGGCCCTTCTCCAACGCGCTGGGTAGGAGAATCGGGCGTTTGTAGTTCAGGATGCTCGCGCTCAATCGTCTGTAGCTCGCGCAACAATGTGTCATACTCGGCATCGGTGAGCGTTGGACTGTCCTGTATATAATATTGATAGTTTGCTTCTTCGATCTGGTGGCGCACCTGTGCGACGTGGGTGGCGAGCTGTTCTTCTGCGCTCTGGCCAGCTTCGGCTAAAGGTGTGTGCTCCCCCGCAGAATTTTGTGGATCGAGGACGTTCGGCTCATCGGACATACCCTATTACTCCTACTACTGATTAGTTGCCGTTACATAACGGCAGAAAAGTTTGACGTTGTATACCCTCTCTTATTCTTTTTAGTACACCTCGTAATGGAAAACTTCTGGCGTTCCCTCGAAAAGTCCGTTAATCTGATTGCGCCATTGTGCGAACAATGAACCACCACGAAAATCGACTGTATGGGCCTCTAGCGAAGTCCAGACGTTGGTGAGCATGTAGCGACCACGTTGTTCGAGGCAACGCGTAGAATGGGATGAGATGCATTCGGGATGATTGCGAATGACCTCCAGGCCACGAATAATAGCCAGCCCCAATTCATCTTCTTTGCCAGGAACGGCATTGAATACTGCGATTTCTGTAACCATAAAAAAATCCTCCTTTGTAACTGCATTCTATCCTACCATGCTATGCAAGGTAAAACCACTATTTCCTCTACGTCGCAATGGGTTGCGAAGCGTTCCAATCTTGTTGAAAGGTCTGTTGTAGTGTGCCCAACACATTCTGGTCGGAGACGAGAATTCCCAATTCACGGTTCTGTTCCAGAGAGGCCGTAGAGATGTTCTCAGACCCCACAAACGCCTTTTGACCATCCACAATGATAATCTTCGCGTGCATGTAGAGGTATGTGTCCTCCTCAACATGTATACCCGCACGACTGATTGCTCTGATGCCACTACTATTGCTATCTGACGAACCTCCAGGTGCAGGCAGAATAACTTCGACGTTGACGCCACGCTGCCCCGCATTAGTAATGGCTTGCTCAATACCACTATCCTGCATCTCTTCAGCCTCGATAAGCAAGGTTTTGTGAGCACTATTGATGAGCGAGGTAAAAGAGGCACGCGAATTGATCGGGCTGACAACAAGATTGGGATCATGGATCTGCGGTGTACTGCGATTCCAATCGGCATTGAAGATGGTGGTCACGGCCTGTACATCCTGGGCATTTGTATCGATAATGCCGTACTCGCGGTTTCTCGTGTAACTCCCTCTGCCCAGTGCCGATAAGGTAAAGTTCGCCGTCATAATATAGGCAACCGTGCCATCGATAACCATACCCTTTTCGTGCGTGAGAGCGAACGCTGGATTGGTAGCCTGAGCCTTGATGCCAGTCGCTTTTAAACGATCAAGCGTCTGCGTCGGCGCTGCGCTACCATAGGGGTGTTGTTCGAGCATGACCCGCACGTCAATACCTTGATTGACTGCCTCTTCCAGAGCATTGATTACATTACGCTCGGTCAGGAGATACATTTCCAGGACAATCGTCTTTTTTGCGCCCACAATGGCGTTGATGATAACCGAGTCCCCCGCATCAGGCTCAACAAACACCTGTACACCTTGCACACCTGAGGCTACACTGCCCGCACTGCTATTCGATGTGATAATTCCTGATCTGTTTGTACTCGTATTGTCCGTTGCAACGGTGGCACCACTGCATCCTGCCAGCACGAGACAGAGTAACAATGCAGACACGATAATTCTGTAACACCTCATAGAACCTCCTCAACCACTTTTAAATTGCTGTGTGTAAACGCGTAAATGGGAATACCCACGCCTTCTCTCGTTAATACGAAAAGGCAGTGGTACAAGTATACAAAAGTTTACGCAAAAACAAAATCCTCCATTCTATGTATATTCATAAATATTGTTCCATATACGCATTTATATGTATTTACTATTACAAATCCGTGTCGCTAGTTCAAATGTCCTTTTTTCCCCACAAAGCAGCAGATATGTGGCATAATACAAGCAATGGATTCGATCCCCAATCATATTCGTTGAAAAATGGAAAAAGAGGTTCCTTGTTATGAGCACGATTGCGCATCAACAATTCGACATATGCATATTATGCGCTCTAGCGGAAGAAGTTGAGAGGCTCAAAGAAGCCTTTCAAGATGCATCTACCATCATCTTTAAAAATCAACCTCCTATTGTCTTCCAGCGATCTTATAATGCTCATCTCAGACGCAACTGCGACTATACGATAATCACAAATAAAGAGGGAGAGCAACTCAGTGTGCTGGTAACCTGGTTACCAGATAAAGGTTCGCTGGGAACAGGCATACAGTTACCAGTGCTGTTGCGAGAGTTCAATCCACTCTTCGCGGCCATGACGGGCTTCTGTGCTGGGGATCGTGAGAAGACCAAATTAGGAGACATCATTGTGGCCGCTCAAGCTTTTCTCTATGATGCAGGGAAAGTTATCACTGACGAAAACGGCTCTAAATTTCTCCCCGACAATTCGATGTGGTCTCTACCCATAGATGTTCTTCACACAGTGCAAGGATTTGATGATTGGAAATCAGTTGTTGAGAAAGAGATACGTCCTGCCTCACTGCTTCAACAATGTGATTGGCTCCTCAATAGACTCCTTGCTCCCAATACAGCACGGGTAGATGATATTCCAAAATCGGAGTTGGATAAGCATGTACCTGACCGGGTAAAGGCCATAAAAGAGCTACAGAAAGGTGGCACAGATGCATACCTCACCAGCGATAGAAGGTTGAACAATCCTGATCGTATAAGTGGATTACCTTATGAAAGGGATTTTCCATTTGAAGATGCTCCCCAGCCTGCCGTTCATATCGCAGCAATGGCCTCTGGCAACGCCGTACGTGCGGATAATTTCTTTAAAGAGATACAGGCTCATGTACGTGGAACACGCGCCATTGAGATGGAAGCAGCCGCATTCTACCGTACACTCGCAGAATTTGGCAGTATACAGTATATGGTTGTGAAAAGTGTTAGTGATTATGGAGACGAAAATAAGGATGATTCCTATCGCAATTATGCAGGCAAGATCTCGGCGCTCTATCTGCTGGCTTTTCTGAGAGAATATGTCAACTCCAGTCGATTCCCTTACTTGAAATTAAGAGAGAAACCGACAATAGCTCTTTCAGAAGACCAGGATCTCTCCTCTCCTGAAACATCACAGGATGGCTTGAACCTTTTCTATTCCTTCGCGCCAGAAGACGAAGACATGCGTCAGGATCTAGAAAAACATCTCGTGTTGTTGATGGCTAAACGCAATGGACCAATCAAAAGAGCGTATGCAAACAATATTCATGCCGGCCTTTCAAACAATGCCGCTGAATATTTAGCGCAGTCACAGATTATTCTTCTGTTGATCAGTCCAAGATTCATTGCAAATGACAACCTGTATGAAAAGCAATTAAAGCGAGCATTCGAGTTGCAAAAGGCAGGCAAGGCGCGTCTTATCCCTATTCTCTTGCGTCCAACCCAATTGCAGGGCAGCCCACTGGCAAGTGTTGTTATACTTCCCAGGAACAAACCTCCCATCTCGGAGTGGAAAAGCAAAGATGCTGCTTATTACGAGGTGAGTAAAGAGATCAGGGAGGTTGTTGAAGCGTTCAAAAAGGATATGGAATAGCAAATTAGTGAATACATGCATAAAGGTAGAATATGATTGGTATTGTTTAAAAATGGAAAAAATACACTTAAATAGTGGGGGATTATCATCAATGTAGGGAAGCCATTTATTATTCCGTGCCCCATGAATGTTGTTTACAGGCCAATGCAGCACAATAGCATCTCACGGAATAATAAATGGCTTCCCTACATTAATTGTGTTTGGTCCACGACCTGGATATCCAGGTTTAATTTTCAAACAACATCAATCATATTCCTACCGTTCTATCAACCCTCGCTCCATGCCCACCGCCACAGCGGACGCACGCGAATCCACGCCCAGCTTAAAGTAGATGGCAACCAGGTGCGATTTGACCGTTGGCTCACTGATACACAAATGAGCGGCAATCTCTTTGTTGCGCTCACCAGAGGCCACCCTTTGCAGAATTTCACGCTCGCGCTTCGTCAGTTCTGGCCCTGGCCCCTTTTCACCAGCAGATGGAGAAGGTACACTCTTTGACACCGCAGCGGTGGCCGATGCCAGTAGCCATGCAACATTCTCCAGGCGTAGGAGCGTCTCACCACGGACAGCCGTACGCAGGGCATGCAGCAATCCTGCCCGATCGGTATGTAATGTCAGGTATGCGGACGCTCCCACATGTAAGCAGCGCAGCATCAATTCTTCGTTCTTGTGGGAAGTTAAAACAATGACGGCAACATGGGGCCATTCCCCACGTATCATTTCAATGGCTCGAAAGCCGTCCTGGCCCTGCATATATGGATCGACCAGCAGCACACCGGGCTGCCAATCCCCTACCATGCGAATGGCTTCAGGCATACTGGTTGCGCATCCGACCAGCGTAAATTCGCGGGTCTCTGCAAGCATCGTGCGCAACCCCTCACAGATCACAGGATGGTCATTGGCGATAAGCACACGCATTGTGCTCCGTTCGTCGGTTCCCATTCGTTCTCCTCAATTTATTTCTACTTCTATTCTAGCAAAAAAAGAGAACTATAAACCACTGCATACTCATTAATCCCGTGCATACAACTTTCCCGCGCCAAACGGATGAGAAGGGATGATCTGGCAAAAGCTCCATCTGGATGAGGGCATATCCATCAATAAGACGATAGGCATGGCAGAGGAAAGCCAGTACACTATGGACAGAAAGTAAAAAGAGTAAAAAGTCGTGGGACGCGACATAAAAAGGAGAATTGGATTATGAACTTACAACCCCTGGCGGTTGCTCTGGCAATAGGTCTGGCTGGTATTGGAGCTGGGGTCGCAATGAGTGCGGCAAACGGACGTGCCTACGAGGCGATGGGGCGCAATCCAGAGGCGACGGCAACGATTCGCATGAACTTTATTATTGGCCTGGTC
>JACDAE010000002.1 GCA_013695595.1 Ktedonobacteraceae bacterium
GTATTATCGTGGCGATAAATACCGACAATAACTTTTCTAGCCTGGTGACGTTGCGTAACATTACCGTCACTGATAAACCTGATGCACGCTACTATATAGGGCAGAACACGAGTCTCAACAGTCGAGAGAAGGATATTGCGGGCATACAGAAACCCGTTGGCCCTATCCTACAAATTGCCGCCAACGATGAGAATGTGGGCGTTGCCGGAAACCCTCCCCCAGGTCCTGCAACGCCTGGTGCTGCAAATTTGCTGGGGGTAGCTAACCTTGCCGCCTTTTGTCAGGATGAAGGGTATAGCGATGGCCAGATCTCTCCTGACTCCAGTAGTTCCACTCCTCCAGATATCAGAATACAATGTGCGACATCAGAAAACGCGCAAACGCGAGATTTTCCTGGGAACCAGGTCTGCCAGGAACAATTTCATGCCTCCCTCCCAACTGGTATGCATGCTACGGATCGTATTGTTAATTATCACGATCCATTAACGTTGGAGTGTTATAAAAATCTGAGATTTCTTGGCTCCATTGGTCAAAATCCTGCTGACTTTGATATCTCCTGCAAATCTGTCTCCCAAAATATAGGGCTGTATGACAACCGTAGCGAGCGCACAACCGCCTATGATTGGAAATGTCAGCCCAAAGATAATCACTACCTGCCACGCGGCTTGAGCGTGGCTGTTGCCTGCCAAAAGAAATACAACAACAAAAATGCCTTTGATCGCCTCGCCGATTATAATACGCCTGACGGGTGGCAATGCTTTGCTCCGACGTAAAGACAAGATTTATCTGAAAGAATATGGATGAGGGAAACACCTGAAATGGAAGCCCATGAAGAATTTGAGCAAAAAAGCCACGCGAATATGAGCGGCAAAGCGGCCATTCAGCTCTTGCAGCTTTTTGATCAGCATAACATTGATGTATTTGTTGATGGTGGTTGGGGCGTAGATGCGCTGCTGGGCGAACAAACGCGTCCACATAATGATTTAGACATAGCTCTGCAGCATAAAGATGTACCGAAACTACGTGAATTGCTTGAAGCTTATGGTTATAAAGATGTACCACGTGATGATACGAGGGACTGCAATTTTGTCATGAGTGATGCCAGGGGACACGAGGTAGACTTTCACTCTTATACTTTTGATGCTCACGGAAAAATCACTTTTGGAGTTGAGTATCCTCTTGATGCGTTGACTGGAAGTGGATCAATACTTGGATATCCAGTGAGGTGCATTTCAGTGGAGTGGATGGTGAAGTTTCATTCGGGCTATGAGCTTGATGCAGATGATTATCATGATGTTTCTCTGCTTTGTCAGCGGTTTGGTATTGCGTTGCCAGATGAATACGCAAGATTCAGGCAAGAATAAACCAGACCCACCATATGGGTTACGTACGCAATGTCCAAATGTTTCGCATGCGTTTGTATTGTTGCGCGAAACATCTGAACATTGTACTCACTGTCTCTATTAGCCTTGAGCGGTCGAGAAGCTCTGTTTCCCATCAAATGTGTACAGGTTCTCGGTTTTGATGAAGTCAAATCCTGCTCCGGCGATCCGTTGCAGCAAGGAGATGATCTGGTTATGACTGATTGTTGTGTCGGCTTGCGGAGGCATGAAGCGACAGCGCCAGTGGTCGGTGCAGAACGTCTCACCCATGCCCTGAGGCCATACGCGTGCCCCACGATTAGAGATCATCGTTAGTTCCAGGCCATCGCCGCTCATCTTGCTGAACAGTTCACCCAGTTCTTCTGGCGTCCCACTATTCCAATCGAGGAAGACATCAACGCCGACCAGTTCTTTTTTCTCGATAACGGCATCTGGCGATACTACACGCTCACGTGTGGCTTGCTTTGGCGTATCACTATAGGTGACGGCCTTGAGATGCTGCGGCTGTTGACCAATGCGCTCAATGATGGCCGCTGCAAATTCTTTCGTGCCCACTTTTTCTTTGCTGATCGATGGTTTGAAGATATCATAGGTATGAATGCCATCTTCAAGCGTACGCAACCAGGCATTGTTGACCAGTGTAGCCACGTCGGGCTGACCGATATGGACAAGCATCAAAACGGCACCGAGCAGAAGGCCGGATGGATTGGCGAGGTTCTGGCCTGCACGTCGGGGAGCAGATCCGTGAATGGCCTCGAACATGGCATAATTATCGCCGATGTTCGCCGAGCCAGCCAGGCCGACCGAGCCGGTAAGTTGAGCTGCGACATCGGAAAGGATGTCTCCATACAGGTTAGGGAGCACGACAACATCAAACGCTTCCGGTGTATCTGCAAGTTTAGCCGCACCGATATCCACGATCCATGACTCATTTTTGATCTCAGGATATTCTGCCGCCACCTCGTCAAATACTTTATGGAAAAGGCCATCGGTCATCTTCATGATGTTATCTTTCATGAAGCAGGTGACCTTCTGACGATTATGGGTTTTTGCATATTCGAATGCATAGCGGATGATTTTTTCGCTACCAGGGCGACTGATGAGTTTTAGTCCCTCAACCATATCATGAGTTTGACGATATTCGATACCTGTGTAAAGATCCTCTTCATTTTCGCGTATGATGACGACATCCATTGCGGGGTGTTTGGTATCCACGAAGGGGGAGTAGGCGACGCAGGGGCGAACATTGGCGTAGAGTTCGAACGCCATACGCACGGTGACATTCAAGCTTTTGTAGCCACCGCCCTGGGGGGTAGTGATCGGAGCTTTGAGAAATACATGTGTGCGGCGCAATGATTCCCAGGCGCTCGGCTCGATGCCAGCGCTGATGCCGCGCAGATAGACTTGTTCGCCGACTTCGATTGGTTCAATATCGATACGCGCCCCGGCGGCTTTGATGATATCGAGGGTCGCGGCCATAATCTCGGGGCCGATCCCATCACCATAGGCGACCGTAATCGGGACATTTTGTGACATAAAGTGCCTCCACTTATTATTTTAGATAGTGTAATCC
>JACDAE010000050.1 GCA_013695595.1 Ktedonobacteraceae bacterium
AGGTACACATTCTCTCCCATCCTCTCGTGTAATCAAGAGGAGAACCTGGTCTATCGATAATGCTGTTCTAGACCTACGATGGCCTGCTTTGTAAGGATACTGAAAGGAAGCGTTGCAATGAGGCATAATGCAATACTCCGCGTGTTTATTCTGTTCAGCCTGGCGATCATGTTATCACTTGGACTAAGCGGAATTTCCCCTTTTAGCGACGGATCACCTGTTGCATCGGTACACGCGTCAGGTGTAATGAATCTCACTCAGTACGTCAATCCTTTTATTGGCACCAATCCTTGTCAGGGCTGCAACCATGGATTCAGTTTTGATACTGGTGATGTCTTTCCTGGCGCGGTCTACCCGATGGGCATGACGCAATTGAGTCCAGATACGACTTCAAATATTGCGGGAGGTTACTACTACCCCGATACAGTCATCAAAGATTTTAGCCTCACCCATTTCAGCGGGCGTGGCTGCAGCGATTCTCAAGACATTCCCTTTATGCCCTTTGTGGGCTCTAGTTCTTCCTCCTCCTCATTTGCGCATAGCAGTGAAGTAGCGCATCCAGGTTACTACAAGGTTCAACTGAGTGTCCCAAACGTGACAGTAGAACTCACAACAACGCTGCACACTGGTATGGCGCAGCTTACCTATCCCTCGTCAACCAGGTCCGGGTTGTATCTCAACGCGGGCGGAAGTATCAATGGTAGTTCAAATGCATCGGTCGCGATCAATACTGGCAATCAGGAAGTGACCGGTCGGACCACCAGCACAGTTGGTTGCGGAGGTAACCACTATACCCTGTACTTTGCTGCGTATTTTGACCAACCTTTTAGCAGTTCGAGCGGCAACGGCACATCTGCGGCGACGCTCTTCTTCAACACCGTATCGAATCATGTTGTGCGTGCTCGTTTCGGCATCTCCTATGTCAGCCTGGCCAACGCTGAAGGCAATCTGTCAGCGGAAAACAATGGTTCCAGCAGTTTCAGCACACTTCAAAGCGCAGCCGATGCGGCCTGGAATACACGCCTGAACACGATCCAGGTCACGGGCGGTATCACAAATCAACTGGCGACTTTCTATACCGCGCTTTACCATACATTCATTCATCCGAATGTTTTCAGCGATGCGAACGGCCAGTACGTTGGTTTCGATAACCAGGTACACACGATCGCCAGTGGTCATGCTCAATACGAGAATATCTCTAGCTGGGATATCTGGCGCTCACAAATCCCACTGCGCGCTATTCTGGCACCCAGTGAAGCCGCTGATATTGCACAATCACTGGTGAATGACGCGCAGCAAGGTGACGGACATCTCCCACGCTGGGAACAGAAGAACGCCGATTCGCATGGTATGAACGGCGATGGCGCGGATATCGAGATCGCGGATATCTATGCCTTTGGAGATACGGGCTTTGATAGCTCTGCTGCATTAAATGCGATGGTCAATGGCCAGTCCAAAATCCGCGAGGGGTATGCGAATTATACGAGCAAGGGCTATGCCACACAATCGGATACCGGTAGCTCGGCGGTGAGCACACAAGAGTATACCAACGACGACTTCGCGCTCTCGCAGTTCGCGCTGGCACTGGGCAATACATCCGATTACCAGACCTACCTGCAACGCTCAAACAACTGGACAAATCTGTTCAACAGTTCTGCGAGTGGCTATATCTTTCCGCGCAACAATGATGGCTCCTGGGCCTCGACCAGCCCGACGAGCGGCACTGGTTTTCAGGAAAACGACTCGGCTCAATCCACATGGATGGAATCCTTCAATCTGGCCAGTCTGATCAATAAGATGGGTGGTAACTCGACCATCGTCAGTCGTTTGAACACGTTCTTTACCCAACTCAATGCAGGCACGAACAGCCAATACGCCTATATGGGCAATGAACCGGGCCTGGAGACACCCTGGACCTATGACTTTGTCGGTGCGCCTGCGCAGACTGAAAACGTTATCCGGCGTATACAGGACCAGCTCTATACTAACACGCCAGGTGGTATTCCCGGCAATGATGACGGTGGCGCGATGTCATCCTGGTACGTCTTCTCAGCCATCGGACTCTATCCTGACATTCCGGGCGTTGGTGGCTTTGTGCTTGGTAGCCCGCTCTTTCCCTCGATTACGATCCATCTGGCCGGTGGGCATACTCTGCAGATCAACGGGACCAACGCGGCAGACGGCAATCCCTATGTGCAAAGCCTGACCATTAACGGAACCTCCTCCAGTCATCTCTGGCTGCCATGGAGTACGATCTCCAGCGGTTCAACGCTCAACTTCACCCTGGGGAATAGCGCTTCGAGCTGGGGTACCAGTGCTGCAGACGAACCTCCATCCTTCGGACCTGTTGTGAGCGGTCGCAATAACGAAGGGATTAGCAACGACAATAACACCACTATCGCGAACTACGATGGCAGTGGCTATAGTTACTCGAACAACGCCCTGGCTGCTGCTGGCTTTCTCTCTGGCTCGACCGTGATGGTTAATGGCATCAACTTCCAATGGCCCACGGTTGCCGTTGGGAGCAACGATAACTGGTTGGCAGCGGGACAGGTTATTCCTGTTAGCAATGTGAATGGAGCAACCACACTGGGCTTTCTGGGATCGGCGAACAACGGCCCCTCTTCTGGTACGATTACCGTCACGTACACGGATGGGACCACACAAACCTTTACTATTGCCTTTAGCGATTGGACGCTCAATGCAGGATCTTCACAAATCCTGTCAGGCGATAGCGTCGCTGCCAAGATGACCTACCGTAATAGTCCAACTGGTCAACAAACGCACACAACCTATCTCTTCTATACCTCGGTTTCCCTGTCTTCTGGCAAAACTGTGCAGAGTGTCACTCTGCCAGGTTCGGTCAGCCAGGGAGTACTTCACATCCTGGCCATTGGTGCAGGTAGCTAGCCGCCTATACCCGACTTACTCCTGGTACAGCCTCTGTCCTGTCAAGGGACAGGGGCTGTATCCCCAGGGCTTGTGAATTATTGCTGAGAGACGGAGGCTCCACAATCTGATACGATAGATATTCCAAAGCGCCTCCCGCCAACACACAGAAAAGTCTGGTTCTGTGATGCCTACCCAAGCGATATGCCAGGAGAAGCACCCCAAACAGAGCTAGGGTAAGTCCGCTGGTAAGGATAACAGACTGCCTTATAGGATTATCCCCATGAGCAGTGATGGGGTAGAAGGGATATAATCAGGGACTCACGGTATTTTGGCCTCTTCTGCGCAGCAAGAGGAGTGGATGCTAAAGAAACTGATCTGGTGGTCTACAGATGGTTCACGTTGAGCATGTTCCGCAGCAGCGAGTTGAAGGTATCTGTCGGATCGAGGTGAATTCCATTCTTTAAAGTGAGTGTCCTACAGTACCCACCCAGATCGTCTTTTTGCAGGCTTTTTGTGCCGACGAGAAAGTTCAGGGAAGAGTCATAACGGGAGATCGTACACGTATCGCCACTTTCAGCGTAATGACGAGGCAAATATTGAATGACTTGAAACAACTGTTGCACACAGGTCACATCGGTAATGGTCCAGGAGCGCTCAGTCGCAGCACCATAAGTGCTCACGCGGGTCAACTGTAGGGTTGTTGGCTGGGACTGCGGAGCATGAGAAGCGCTCACGCAGGTTACTTGCGGCGGTAATGGCTGGGGCTGCGGAGAAAATCCCGACCTTCCACATCCGGCAAATAAACAGAAAAGTGGAAGAAAAGAAAATAGAAAGAAGCGATTTCTCATTTTTGATATCCTTCCGATCATATCGGCGCTGGGCATGTCTTCTCGCTCCAGTAGGGGTAAAAAGAAGCTCTGGTGAAGAGACGAAGAGGCTTGTGCAAAAGTTCCATACAAGTCTAGATCTCTGGCCAAAGGGTCTTTTGCTCATAGAAACTGGGCTTCTTCTCCTCTGCATGGATAATTGCTCTCTTTCACCATCCACTCCTCCTGTTGCACTCTTGTTGCTCAGAAGGTGCCCAAAATACTGTGAGTCCCTGGTGATACCATGCATCTATGAACAATAGTATCAATGTGAATGGATTAAACTTTCGGCTATTAGGCATCACCATATCAATTTGGGAAAAACCTACGCTAAGGAGAGAGAGGACCAACAGATGTGCAAAAATCTCTTACTGCACACGTTTGTTCTCACATGTTCCTCAACAATGCAGAGGAAGAGATCATAAAAGCAGTAGTAGCCTCCCTTTCCTACAGGGTATCGGCTCATGTTTTACAGTCTCTGAATTGGCCTAAGAAGCGATTCTCCACTGCTATGCGCTATTTTTGCACGTCTGCTGGTCCTCCCTTATATATAGAGGAGAGAATACAACTTCCATGCGTCTCCATTTGACAAAGGTATGTTCCTCTGGTATACTTTGGTTGGACGTACAACCAGGAGGAGTGCATTCCATGGAAACATCTAGAACTACTCGCGAACACATCATTCAAGCGGCGTATCATGTTCTGGTTGAACAAGGGTATGATGCTGCAACGATTAAAGCCATTGCTCGTGAGGCAGGAGTCGCTCCAGGGTTATTGCATTACTACTTCGCGAATAAAGATGAGCTATTCGTAGAGGTGCTCAAGGATATCTCTCGTCGCTACACCGAGAGTGGGTATCAGAGGAAGAGTTCACTGCCTCCTGATCAGTTACGCGAAGCCACCCTCAATGACATGTTACAACGAACATTGAAGAACCCAGGTGCGTATCGCCTGCGGTACGAACTCTTTGCCCTTGGATTCCGCAATCCAGCATTGCAGCCCGCAATTCGCTCACTGCTGGAAAGCGGTCGTTCGGGAATCAGCCATATCGTTGATGCTGTTGCCAGTGAACGGTCCTTTGATGCTGATACTTTAGCGAGCATTCTTCTTGCCTGTATCGATGGTTTGGCTCTTCAACATCTCGCTGAACCAGATTTCGATATTGAGAGTGCCTATCGTTTGCTCTCTCGTATGGTGAAGAGCTTGTTGGAGTCAGAGTGAAATTTTTTCTGCTCCCCTGGTTGGATGACCAATCAGTTTGTGCGGTTTTCCTGGTACAGGAACCGAAAACGAATGGGAATATGGCATCCCTTCTCAGCAAGGCAACAGTCCAACATCACTTACTTTCGTTCAATTCACTGTAGAAATGCTTAGCTTATCACGCAGGAATATATCTATGAAAGGATTTGTAATGGCAAACGACAATGCCTCCCATTCGAGAATTCTAACTCGATCTCACTCAACTCAGCTCCATTGGTGAACATCTGGCACGTCTAGACACGAAATCATCTGCACTCGTGCAATCACTACTGATACAGACAGAAGGAGTATACCATGCAACATTCTCTCGCCTTTGAGCGCGATGTCGCCATTGCCATGCGAGACGGTCTGGAGCTTCGTAGCAATGTCTATCGTCCTTCCACATCTGGCACCTACCCAGTGCTAATGACGGTCGGCCCGTATGGGAAGGATATTCACTTTCGTGACTTCAATCCAAAAGCCTATGCCGAAATTGCCGAACATGGCCCATACATGAATTGGGAAACTCCCAATCCCGATTGGTGGGTCGCACAAGGCTATGTGGTGATTCGAGTCGATCAGCGTGGTATTGGGGCGTCTCCAGGACGCCTGGATCCCTTTTCGCGTCAGGAAGCAGAGGACTTTTATGATGCCATCGAATGGACGGCGGAACAGCCGTGGAGCAATGGCAAAATAGGATTACACGGAATTTCGTACTACGCAGTCTCACAATGGCATGTGGCTGCGCTCCAGCCACCTCATCTCGCCGCGATTCTGCCCTGGGAAGGATTGGTCGATGTCTATCGTGATGTTGCCAGACACGGAGGAATCTTCAACAATGGTTTTGTCGTCACCTGGTATCACCACGTGGTTCGTGTTCAACACGGCTCCGATGGAAGTCTCTCTGAAAAGGAACGGGCCGCAAATAGGGCCGACGTGATTGCGAATTTCAAGGAGCATATCCTCGATGATGACTACTATCACTCCCGCGTGCCCGATCTCAGTCGGATTACGGTTCCCGTCTTCTCCGTTGGGAACTGGGGCGGTGTGGGACTGCACCTACGAGGAGACATCGAGGGATATCTTCGTGCGGCTTCGTCTCACAAGTGGCTGAGGATCGGGGT
>JACDAE010000067.1 GCA_013695595.1 Ktedonobacteraceae bacterium
CAGCCAGTCTCCATCAATGTTAATGAGTAGTTCCGACGAATGGAATTATCTCCTGCCCCCGCTGCGTGCTCTGATCCAACGCGATTTTGGGCACGATATTCCAGTTGGCGTGACGGAGATCAATACAAACCCTAAAAACCTGGTTCCCTCAGCCGGGCTTGCATCTCTCTGGTGGGCCGATACGCTTGGTACCCTGATGAATCAGAAGACGGAATATGTCGCGTTCTTCTCGGCAGCAGGCGTCAACAGGCCATATCCACTTTTCTCACAAGATGGACTACATGAAACGGCAATGGAACGTGTGATGGAATTGTTTGGGCATTTGCAAGGAAACCTGGTCCCATTGAATATCCAACGCGACCCGATCAGCGTCTATGCAACACAGGATAAGGGGCACCAGAATGTGAGTCTGCTGTTTGTCAATAAATCTGCAACGACGCAACTGGCGCAGATCACACCAGCAAACGAGATCTTTTCGGCCAGTCCCTGGCACAATTTGAACGTCAGTGTTGCTGCCTATAGTATGGTTGTGGTCACCTTGACGCGTAACGGTGGAGCTGTTGCGTACAACTTTATCGCGCCAGCCAGCGCTGATGCAACCATTCCACCCCTGACTTATACGGTCTGTGGGCACAAAACCGATGCACTGGAAAACTCTGTACCTTGTTAGTTTGAATATCCCCCAAACGGATTGAGAAGGGCATTGCTCTGGAGGTTCCGTGAGGGGAAGTATCTCCCTGAAACGCTACAGGGGCAAGTAAAAATGCATTAGCGAGAGGGAAAAACAGTGGTTCTGACCGTTATAGTTTCTGTCCTTGAATTTGTCTATCTGCTCATCATTCTCTTGATGACCGCGCAGGCCATTTTTAATATACGCTTGAGTCTCTTTATATGGGAAACACCGGAACATGCCTATCTTAACCGTGCTCCGACAATCTATAGTGACCCTTGCCTCTCTTTTACGATTATGCTGCCCGCACGTCACGAAGAGGAGGTCTATCGTTATACTATTCAAAAAGTCTATGATCTCAACTATCCAAAAGAACTCATGCAGATCGTCGCCATCTGTAGCGATGATGACGAGGGCACAATCGCAGAGGCACAGGCAAAGATCGATGAACTGGGCGATCCAAATGTACAATTGCTCATTTATAATAATAAACCGACCAGCAAGCCACGTGGCCTGAACCATGCGATGCAGATCGCACGCGGCGATATCGTTACTATTTTTGATGCCGAAGATGAACCCCATCCCGACATTCTGAACATTATTAATACGACGATGATAAATGATGACGTGGATGCGATACAGAGCGGCGTGCAACTCATGAACCATAATACAAAGTGGTTCTGCTTCTTGAATGTCCTGGAGTACTTCTTCTGGTTTAAGTCATCGATGCACTTTTTCGCTCGTGTTGGCATGACTCCACTGGGTGGGAATACGGTCTTCGTACGGCGCGAATTGATGGACCAGCTCGGTGGCTGGGATGAGACTGGCCTGACCGAGGATGCCGATCTGGGCATTCGCCTGAGCCTCTCGCATGCACGCATTCGCATTATTTATGACGATGAATTTGTGACACGTGAAGAGACTCCCCATACCATCGAGCAGTTTATCAAACAGCGCACACGCTGGAACCAGGGCTTCATCCAGATCCTCTTCAAAAAAGAATGGATGAAATTGGAGCGGCTCTCACAGCGCTTATTGGCATTCTACGTGCTGATATTACCAGAGGTGCAGGCGTTCTTCGCGCTCATGATACCGGTCTCCCTGGTGATGTTCTTCCTGGTCAAGTTCCCGCTCTGGCTGGCGATCCTGACCTTTTTGCCGCTCTATTGCTTTATCCTGGCCCTGTTTATTGAATTTGCTGGACTCCACGAATTCTTGAAGGCGCATGGACGCAAGTGGAGCTGGCGCGATGCAGGGGTTATGTTGATAGCCTTCTTCCCCTATCAGTGGCTGCTCGGTATAGGCGCGGTACGTGCCATGTGGCGCTACATGAAGGGTACGACAAACTGGGAGAAGACGGCACATATTGGACAACATCGCGGCAATGCTGCTGCTTAAAAATAAAGTAGGAAGTGTATGAAATCTTTCCAGAAACCGACTCCACCGGATCAACGCCCGGTACCGCCAACTCCACAACCATTCAACGCGCCCGTTAATGGCAATGGTGCACCAGTACTACCACCTGTTAATGGCAATGGTGCGCCGATGGCACCGCAATATAATCCGCCCAGCAATAGTGGTGGTGCACCTATGACACCACAATATAACCCATATGGCAATAGTGGTGGTGCACCTATGACACCGCTGTTGAATAACAATGGAGTACCGAACTCTCCACCATTCAATCCGCCCAGTCAGGGCAATGGAGCGCCGATCCCTCCACCAGTTCAGGGCAATAGGGGACCGAATCCTCCCCAGTACAATCCACTCAGCAATGGTGGGATTAGCGGTCCACCATCATTCAATCCGCCCAGCGATGCAGGGTTGATGCAGCGGCCCTCATCTGATAATTATGGGATGCCGGCAGACCAGACAAAGGTTGTAAAACCTAACTCTATCAATAATCCTGCAGTACGGGCCGAACTGGCGGCATCAATGATGCAACAAAGCCCGGTGCAGCAACCTGTACCAGGTAATCTGGCACCACAACAAGTTCCAGAGGTCGTAAACGGTCAGCTTATTCTGTATCGCACTGCGCATTTTTTCTTACGTACAGCTTATCGGACCGGACCACGCCCGAATCCCTTGCGCAAGCCAACGGGCCATACACAGATGCTGCCGAAGGTATTGCCGAACCAGCATCAACGCGTGGCTGACGGCGAGACACGACTGTTGCCAAGCATCACGCCGATCAATCCGCTGAAACAAGAGCGCTTTCCCGTACCAGCCTGGTTGGAAGCAGCCTTTGTGGTTATCGCATTGATAGCCACATTCGTTGCTCACGTTATGAATATGTTCAATTTCCCGCGCTACGAACAGGACGAAGGCACCTATATGGCGAGCGCGTGGTCGATCCTGCATGGATCGATTGCCCCTTACGCCTACGGTTATGGTCATCCTCCTCTGGCGTGGATACAGATCGCGGGTTGGATACAACTCACGGGCGGCTTTTTTACCTTTGGTAATTCCCTCAATAGTGGACGTGTACTGATGGTATTGTATGCAACAGGCTGTTCGCTACTCGTCTATCTGATTGCACGCCGCCTGGGCGGGAACCGTTCTCTAGGCCTGCTGGCGCTGGTCATTTTTTCGTTCACGCCATTGAGCCTCACATATCAGAGGCAGGTTCTCCTGGACAATGTTGCGACATTCTGGATCCTGCTCTCGCTCTATCTGCTTGTTGTTGGCAATAGTCGCCTGCTCTATATTGTCTGCTCGGCGCTCTGCTTCGGGATAGCGTTCCTCTCAAAAGAGGTCCTTATCCTCTTTCTACCCGGCATGCTCTATGCGGTCTGGCTGCATACAACAAAGTTCCAGCGTAAGTTCGCGATGGTTGCCTTTGCCTATTCATGTATCGCTGTTTGCTCAGTATTTGTCCTGATGGCGATTCTAAAAGGCGAGTTGTTCCCCTACAGTTGGCACCTGCCCTGGGATACCCATGATCATTTGAGCCTGATTCAAACATTTCTAGATCAGGGCAAACGCGGTCAGAGCGAGGGAAGTTTTAAAGCCAGTTGGGAAACGTGGTTGAGCGGTGATAAGCTCTTTATGCTTGCTGGCCTCGCAACGGTTGCGTTTAATCTCGTCATCGGTTGGTGGTATCGCAAACAGTTATTGCTCTCCCTACTTACACTCAGCTACTGGTTGCTATTGGTGCGCGGCGGCGTGGTGCTGTCGTTCTATCTCATTCCGCTGATCCCCCTGACTGCAATCAACGCAGCAATGGCATTTAATACGCTCGCAACCTGGATAGTCAAAGTCGTGCGTTTTGATTTTATCCGCGTCATCCTCCTGCTAGGCATCATTGCAGCAGTGATTCCGTATGATCTGCATGCAGCAGGCTTCGTCTATACGCAGCATCCAACCTCTGTACAGGACGATACGATGAACTGGGTACGCGACAATATACCACGCAACGATTTCGTTATTATCAATAGCACCTTCTATACAGATATGCACGAACCGGGTGGCGAGGCCGTTGGAAATGGTGCCGTATTCCCCTATGCCAACGTTTATGTCAATGTCGCAACCGATCCAGAGCTGTATAATACTGTCCTGCAACTCAACTGGGATCGTATCGATTATATCGTAGCCGACTCAGAAGTGCTTGGATATATCAAGGGTATCTCCGCAACTTCAACGGATCCGGCTCACATTCTCAGGCAGGCGTTCGATCATTCAATTCTGCGTGCGGAATTTAAAACGGCTGATCATGCAAGTCAGTTCGCAATCGACATCTACGAAGTGCAACACAAATTACCCCCCCCAAATGCGGCAATTCAATCCAAAGGTGTAAATACAGGCATTGCAGCCATAAACACTGGTCCAGATAGGAGAAACCTTTTCGTTAAGCGACAAAATTATATGGTAGGATAGATGCAGTTTGAATATGTATTGGGAAGACATCCGGAAATAACCAGTGCCACCCATACAGGGACATCTTACATATGGCCCATACTAAATAGAAATTTTTGCATATAAAAGAGGATAGAAGATAATGTTAGGAACAAGACCTGATACCGATACAATTGCTATCACACGTACATTTGATGGTATCGAAGAGGCAGCACATCGTGTTATAGAGCAGATCGGGGGCATGGAGTCAGTCATACGGGGCGCGAAAATGGCCGTGCTGAAACCAAATTTTGTGGCGGGTCGCAATGGTGCAACAGGTTCTACCACGAGCTTTGCACTCCTCAAGGCGGTTGCGGAAGAAGTGCGTGCCTGTGGAGCTGAACCGGTGCTTTGTGAAACGCCGGGGACGGAATTTGATCGCGATGCCACCTATACAATCCTGGGCGTTGAGAAGTTCTGTGAAGAGAATGGTATTCGTATTTTGCGCGTCGATCCAGAGGGTGGTGATGATTGGGTGGAACTTCATCCAGATGGTGCCAAGAAGCTGCGCCACTATCATATGCCACGCATCCTGCAGGAGGCTCGCCTGATCAACCTGCCCGTGCTCAAAACACATGTTGTCTCAGCGATGACATTGAGCATGAAGAATTCAATGGGTATTCTCCCGCGTCCCGACCGCCGTAGCATGCACACGTTCGGCATTGATCAGAGCATCGTCGACATGAACCTGGGCATTAAGCCCGATCTGAATATCGTCGATGGCAGCGTGGGACAGGACGGTGAGGGTCCACTCTACGGCGATAAGGCCGATCTGCAGGTGCTCATCGCGGGTCGTGATACGCTGGCCGTTGACCTTGCCTGTTGCCAGATTGTAGGCGTGAAGCCACGCGACATTCCACACCTCAAATTGGCATTGGAGCAACTGGGCAAGCCATCCTGGGAGACCGTTGGGGAAGACGTGGGCGTGATCAAAAAGTTCCGCCTGCCCGAACAGAAAGCTCTCTACCGCTTCATCTTCTGGATGATGTACCCATTGGACTACCCCTACACATGGATTGCTGAACGCGGCAAGCACCTATGCACAACGCTCTATGAGACCGGACTGGTGGGCACGCGTCCGCAGATTAAAGAAGAAAAATGTACCCGTTGCGGCGTCTGTGTTGAAGCATGCCCATTGCCAGATGTTATTAATCTTAAAACGTTGAAAGTAGATCCCAAGACATGTCAGCGCTGTCTGCTCTGTTATGAAGCATGCCCTGAAAATGCGATCAGCGTCAAAGGATACTCAGGAGCACGACAATGACAGTATTAGTAACAGGAGCCACGGGTTTCCTTGGCGCAGCTCTGGTGACAGAGCTGTTGCAACAAAAACAAGAGGTGCGTATTCTAGTGCGCGACGCAGAGAAGGCACGCAAGCAGTTTGGTGATGGCATCGAGATTGTGCAGGGCGAGATTACCGACGTTGAGAAGGTAAAAGAGGCAGTCTATAGCGCCACGATCGTGTATCACCTGGCTGGTCGCCTCTATCACCCCAGCACGCCAACAGAGCTGTACCGCCAGACGCATGTTGAAGGCACACGTGTGATCCTTGAAGCGTGTGAGGGTCAAAAGCTACAACGCTTCATTCATTGCAGCACGACTGGTGTTCTCGGCGCAACGGGGGAGACACCCGCCTCTGAGGATGCGCCGTTCGCGCCCACCAATCCATACGAACGTACCAAACTGGAAGGCGAGACATTGGCGCTGCAGGCCCATAGAATGCACAGCATACCCGTCAGCGTCGTGCGTCCAGGGCTGGTCTACGGACCCAACGATCTACACCTGCTCAGCTTCTTTACTACCATTAAAAAAGGCCTGATCCCGCCATTGATCGATGGTGGAAAAGCTAAAATTCATCCGGTCTACATCAGCGATATGACGGCGGCCTTCCTGCTCTGTGCGGAGCGACCAGAGGCTATTGGGCACAGCTATAATATCGCGGGAGACCATCCTGTGACGTTCCGTGAACTTGCGACATCAATGGCTCATGCGATGGGCAAAAAATTGCCACCTGGGAGCATTCCCCTCTCATTAGCGAATTTTGCTTCGGATGCGTTTGCATTGTTACCCGGCTTTAAGGGCGAAAACGCGCCTCTGACGCGCAGTCGCGTACAATTCCTGACCAATAGCCGTATGTATTCGATTGAACGCGCCCGCACTGAACTGGGCTATGAGCCAAAGGTGGGGCTGGATGAGGGGATGAAGTGGACGGC